>OMQN01000189.1 GCA_900313235.1 uncultured Prevotellaceae bacterium
CGCACCGTGTTTGGAGATATAGTCAATCACCTCGTTGTCCTCACTCATGGCCTTTGCCCAATGAGGGGTGGTATAGAACCAATGACGGTCTGAGCGGGTTACATTGGTGATGTTCCAGATGGCGTTGGCACCGGCACCGTCTTGCAGTGTGCCACGGGTCATGGCGTAGGTGAAGCGCTTCACCGGACCGTGCGAACCACGATGCTTGCCCGTGTCATTATAGCCTGCGCTGTAGTAGGCAGTAGGAGCAAAAGCATTGCTGGAAGCATCCCACATGGCGGGATTCAGGTCAACACCGGCTTTTGCTTCGCTGCGCCACTGCTCTTCCATATCTTCATCGGTGATGGCATCGAGCAATCCCGTGCCGTAGATACCGATGGTACCTTCAAGTCGGACTTCATAGTTGTCGGGCCTTGGACTTACGTTGAAGGCTGCCTGCGGAATGGTCACTTCGGGGTAAATCAGTTCGAAAGTCTCACCGTCGGCGAACTTCCACTTACCATTACCGGCAGAGGCAATCTCGTCGGTCTCCATCTCAGTGACCGTTTTCCAGTCAATCTTGATCTGGTTCTCGTCGATAGGTGCCTTGAAGGGTGACATGGCAGCCGTCTGTGGCATTCCCGTGACATGTGAGATGTACGAGTTGGCATTGTATTTGACGGTCTCGCCCTTCACATTGAGTTCCGTGCCTGATGTCGGATGATAAATCACGAGCAGGTAACCGTTGCCAATCGTGTTGGTGCGATACTCCGTCTGGCGTTTGCCGTGACCGTAGGAGGGATGGCAGGCAATACAGCTGTTACGCAACCATGCAGGACCAAGTCCTCTGCGGGGATTCTGTTCAAAGGTGTAGAGGTGTTCAAAGAAGTCTTCGCCAGTGATGAAGTCGGACACACCATTTCCCCCGGGAATAAGGTCCACAGCAGGTGCATCGGCTGAATAACTGGCCTTCTCGGTCGTTCCCAATTGTCCGCCAGGATACCATTCTTCGGCAGAGAATACATCGTTGGCTTTTCCGAAGACATCTTCGGCAGGAGTCAACTCTCCCAATCCTTGGTTTTCATCGCTGTCGGAACAGGCCGTCAGCAACGGGAATGCCATTGCTGAGGCAACAGACAGCATCAGTAGTCTTCTAAAATTCGTCATATTTGTAATGTTTTTGTTATTGTTTTACCATATTCTTTATGAAGCGGCCAAAGCGTCTCACCCTTTTTCAAGGAGAGGCGCTTGGTTATGTCGTACCTTGTAGAGGCGAATTGTTTTCAATTAATCCCAATCCTCATCATCTTCGAAGGCGATGTTCCAGATGGTGCAGCAATATTTCACGAAAGGTGAAGGCATACTGCTGATGGCTTCGATGGCTTTCACATAACCGTTCTCTATCGAAGAGTTGACACTTGCCTTATTCACGCTTGCAAAGAAGGTATGGAAACTGTATGTGTTTGCCGTCTTATCAGTAGAACCAAGCCAGATGTTACGAATAGAACGGATGTTGTCACGGAAGTCAATGGGTTGGCAATCTTTGCCGTACCAACCTCGTTGCAGATACCTACACATGAACCTTCATCGTCAGAGAGAACCTGTGCAATGGCTGACTTCAGGGTAGCGAAGGTGCTCTTGCTTCCGCTCACACCGGCCTTCTTCAAATTGTCACCGAAGGAAAGACCGTTTGAGGTGGTGTATTTGAGACCTGCAGCTTTCACCACAGCCAGACGACTGGCGTTGGCACCGCCATCCCATGCCACTTGTAACTGGAAAGTGCGGTTCTTCAGGAGTGTGCAGATGGTCTGTGCGTAGGTCAGTTCCTGTGCACCTGTGATATTCTCGAAGTTCTTATAAGTGTCGTTGCCCTGGAATTCAGCGACCTTACGGGGCTGGCCATTGCGGAAGAGGATGAACTCCAAAGCATGGAAACCGAGAATGGTGGCATCGTCAAGCATGTCATCATTCATTCCATTCTTGAAATAGTTTACCAGCAGTGTACGGTTGAGAGGCCATGAGTCGATGGTGGGGTCAACGTCAAAGTCGCTGGCGGCACCCATTAGGAAAGCCTCAGAGTGCTCCCAGTATTGGCGGGCTGCCTTGAACTCCTCGCAGGCTGAATTGATCTGTGCCTGGGTGATAGTGCTGGGAGTCAGGCCGTTGAGGGTTTTCTCCA
>OMQN01000186.1 GCA_900313235.1 uncultured Prevotellaceae bacterium
ACTACAAAGGCCAGTTCGTACTGGGCGCCGGCCTTATCTATCATTTCTAACATTCTTAAAACAAACCACTATCGCACATGGGGGATTATTCCCCATTGTGCGATTTCTTAACCCAGCCTACTACGATGAAAAAGTTACTACCTTCCAACCACAATCTTGCAAAAAGCCTTCAACTCTTCCTTTTTGCATTTTTGGGACTATTATTGCTGACCGGATGCAGCAAGAGTGACGACAATAGCAGCGGAGGCGCTGAGGGCGACTGGGCTGGCTGGGGAACTGGTGTCGAGACCCCGACCCTCAAACAAGACTTCAATAAAAGCGACATGGACAACTTCTTCGAATTGAACTTGAAGATGGAGAACATGCGCCTGCAGTTCGTCAAGTTTATGAGCAATGGCTGGGAAGGCGAATTATTGGATGGACCAGGTGTCAAGTCAGACCCCATGGAGATGTTCGAGCTGCTGGAAGAAATCCTTGACAAGAAGGATGACTACACCAAGGCTATCAACAACCTCGTCAATCAGGGCATTCTCGACAATGTCACCACGCGAGGCCTCGAAACATCCGCTTGGGACATGATTGTCAACGGCTGGGGTTCCACCGCCAAAAATCGCCGCATCAAAATCCTGGACATGCTTGAAGCTAACAAGGTCATGGGTGATGCCGATGCCCAACAGGAACTGTTCAACGCACTGCCAACGAAATTGAAGAAAGGTGAGACCAACGCCAAGCAGTGGTTCATCAATCTGAATCAGGGTAAATACGACAATGCCTGTCCGCAGATTCACGCCCGCTGGGTGAATACGGGTGCTGGTAAGAGTGGAGATGCCGGTAGTGCCCTCGGCAAGTATTATGAAGCGACAGAGAAGGCTGCCGACGGCAAGGATCCTATACACACCGACACCTACAAAGTCGGTATCGAACAAGCCCAGAAAGCAGCCAATTTCAATGCTGCCTTATGGGACGAGGTTACTGGCGGCTATGCTGGCAAATGGGCAGATGCTGATGTCATCGTGAGTGAGACCAGCAAACTGCGTCAGAAGATTAAAGACGGTTCAGCCACCATGGATGATTTCAACAAGTGGGTGGTTGGCGTAGGCAGTATTTATGCAAAGGAAAAGATTGGTGAAATCCTTGATGGCAAAGTAGATAAGAAAGACCCCGATTGGGTACGCATCATCAAGGAACACACTCCCGAGGGCTCCGACGACGTGGCAGGAGACATCGTCGACTGGCTGACAGAACGTGCCACCGCTGAAGCTGACGAACGGGCGGCCAACAGCAATGGCGTTACTCTCGGCGAAATCAGAAACAGCATACATGAGAGTGGGCATTCTCCTACCTGTTTCATTCTGATAAATGAAGATGGTAAGACTACCGTTACCGGTGCCGACAAAGACGGCAATGGTCGTTTTGTCTCCAAGGCTGGCAATAAGACGATTACCACCGTGACCAGCGATGGAAAGCGTGCCACTCAGAAAATCAACACCAAGGCAGGCAAGCAGACCATTGAAGCCATCCCGAGTATGGAGAGTGAATACGAATGGAAAGTAGAGATAGACCCTGAGGAATTGGATTTCGACTATCAGCCAGACACGAAAGTCGCTGTCGTCACAACCTATGCCAAGTATTTCTCTGCCAAGAATTGGATTTCGACTATCAGCCAGACACGAAAGTCGCTGTCGTCACAACCTATGCCAAGTATTTCTCTGCCAAAAGCAACAACAAAGACTGGCTTCACGTCTCAGTAAACGGTCCGAACATCATTGTCGAAGTAGAGCAGAACGACACTGGAGAGCCACGATACGGGACTGTTACCGTCGGCTTGTCTCAGGATAAGAAAACCTATCCCCGATCAGCTACTCTTGAGGTCTTTCAGCGCGCTGAGCCAGAAGCCGCAGACCTTGCTTCCATCATCGACTTTGAGAATCTGAGTATCGAGGGACTTGAGTATTCTGTTGATACATCGGAAGGCATTGGAGACAATATGCGGTACGCCAGAATCGTTCCTAGTGATTTCCTTGGGAATACATCTTTCTCTAGAGAGGAATTAGCCTCGTTTGCAGCCACAGAGTTGACCACCAGACGCATCAGCAATAATGTCTATGAGGTGACAGGCAGGAAAATAGAACCCTACGAGTTTGATGGTTGGACAGCCGAAGAGGCACTCTTGGCTCGTGACGACCCCTATGGGGCTTTCTACGAAATATCCTTCAACATAGAAGCACGTCAAGTGGAGACATCATCATTACGACAACCTATACAAATTCTCCTTTGAAGCAGCTGTTGCCGTGATTGACAAGGGAGGCTATTCCAATGGCTCCTGCAAACTGACTGAGCTTTATGCAGGCATCGTAGACGAAAAACCATCATTCCGCTGGGAGGTGAGCCAGAAGGGGTTCGATGAGACTCCATATAAAGATGCAAACCAGACCATCCACTATGAGTTAACGCCAATAAATTTATCCAATAAAGGTTCTACGACCAGCGTATATGATGCTGATTTTGGTATGACACTTCATTGGTAAGAATCAAGTTTTCCAACGTTT
>OMQN01000185.1 GCA_900313235.1 uncultured Prevotellaceae bacterium
ATCAGTCGTCTGCGCATCTACGCCCGCGCTGAGAACCTCTTCACTTGGACCAAATACTGGGGCTTCGATCCTGAAATTGGTTCCGGTTCTACCTCTCTCGGTGTCGACTATGGTGTCTATCCGCAGGCACGTACCTACACCCTTGGTTTCAATATCTCACTCTAAACATAAAAAGAATATACAATATGAAAAAGCATATTATCATCATAGCAGGTTTCTGCGCAGCAGTATTGATGCTGGCATCCTGCAGCGACGAATTCCTGGAGGTGAAGAATCCAACGGGAGAGCCTCTGGAAGAATACTACACCACCGAGGAGACACTGAACGAGGCCCTTACCTCGGCCTACGCTCCTCTGCACTGGCCCGACTGGGACGGCACAGCCTACAACGATCTCACGGTAGACGGCGAGATTATGGGCGACGACTTCTGGGTAGGCGGTGCCAATGCCACCGACAACGAGCACTGGCACAAGCTCTTCAACTTCGAGGGCAACGGCAATCAGACTTTGGCTACCCTTTGGGGCGATTTCTACAGCGGCATCAAGCGCTGCAACGACGCCATCAAGTATGCAGGATGGCCAGGCAAGGCCAGCGACAGCTTCCGCCGCTCGATGGAGATGCAGGCTCGTCTGCTCCGCGTGTACTATTATAATATCCTGTGGCACTACTACGGCAACGTGCCCTTCTATCTGGAGAACCTCGCTCTGCCTTACACAGCACCGCAGCTTACAGCCGACGAGATTTATAACCAGTTGCTCCCTGAACTGGAAGAGATTATCGCTTCGAATGTGCTGCCTATGCGCTGGGAGGCTGCTGAGAGCGGTCGCGTCAGTCAGGCATTCGCCTACATGCTCTATGCCGAGATGGTGATGTACCAGAACGATGCAGCCCGTCTGCCACAGGCACTGAAGTATATGAAGCAGATTATCGGCGACAGCAGCTATTCGCTGAATCCCGATTTTGCCGACCTTTGGTCGGAGAATGGTGAGTGGTGCTCAGAGAGTATCTTCGAGATTAATTACAATGACGACCAGGCACAGCGCGACTGGGGTGGCGCAGCCATCAATGCCGGCGGTACGGTGTTCCCCACACTCTGCTCTCCCAACAGCTGGGGTGGCGGCGAAGGCTGGGACAGCGGTAACGATGGCTGGGGCTTCCTTCCTGTGAAACTTGAAACCTACAATATGTATGCCGAAAACGACAAACGTCGTGACGTGACCATCTGGGACGTACGTGGCTACACTTATACCGAACGCTATCAGGACACTCACCTTTGGCATGGCAAGTATCGTCCGCAGTCTGCCAACAATAAGGACTGTCCTACCTCAAAGAACCTGAACTATAACAACAATAAGCGCATCTACCGCTATGCCGAGACCTTGCTCAACGCTGCCGAGCTGCTGCTTGAGACTGGAGGCAGTGCAAGCGCTATTTCGACCTTGTACGTGCCGAGGGCATCAGCGGTGTCACCACAGAGAAGGCCACCGTGAAGCTCGTGCCCGACACCTACGGCTATCGCACCAACTCTTGGACTCCCAGCAAGAAGCACATCCCTCTGGCACAATCAGAGCTTGATGCCGACCCAACGCTGGTTCAGAACAACTATTAATACGACAAAGAATATCACGAATTAAACGATTTTTTGAATATGAACAAGATATTTCAATTAGCAGTAGGAACTTTGTTCGCAGGCTTGGCCTTGACGGCTTGCTCGCCCGACAGTTTCGACGGAGCCGATCCTAATGGGAAACCCACGGTCAGCGGTACCGACTTCCAGATGACCGTCGACCAGGAGACCAATCAGATGGTGGCTACCTATACCCCTGCCCCCGGCACTTATCCCATCTGGATTCTCAACGGCACACAATATTCCACGCTTTCCGAAGTGGGTTACAATAATCCCGAGCAGGGAACCTACACCGTAGAGCTGAAGTTGGGTAACCGCAACGGTATCTCGGATGCAGGACTGAAGAAGGAATTTACCTTCAACGAGACAAAGATCGACTATTCGGCTGATTTCCGCCGCATCTGCAATAAAGAATGGCGTATTGCCAATAGGGAAGTGGCCCACATGGGTTGCGGTCCTGCCGGTACAGCAGCTACAGAGTGGTGGGCAGCGCAAGCAAACGACAAGAAGGACTTCGGCGTATATGACGACCGTATTACCTTTACCGCTGAAAACCGTAAGGGTGGAACCTACACCTACAATGCCGGTGAAGACGGCATGACTTACGTGAACAAGGGAACCAAGTGGGCCAATAAAGCCCCTGAGGATGTTGACGTGGCACTGGGCAACCAGACTGCCTCATGGAGTTTCGAAGTCTACGATTGGGAGGATGCCGATGGCAACGTCACCAAGCAGACCTATATCCAACTGGGTGCAAAAACCTTGTTCCCCTACATATCGAGCGATGCTCAGTACGAGAATCCCAAATTCCGCATTGAGACTCTGACAGCCACCAAGATGGTGCCGAACATATCGTTCTACTTTGCCCCTGGTTGGTCACCTGATCGTACTGCTGAAATGCAGGCCAGTCTTGTTGCAGGTAACAATGACTATACTGTTACTGTGCCCGATGCTTGCTTCGACCGCTGGCAGGCTCAGATGCACCTTCATACTGATCTTAACATCAATGCTGCAACCAGCTATGACTTCTCCGTCATCTTCAGTGCTGATAAGGATATCGATGGTGTGACCGTGAAACTCACCGACGAGACGGATGCTGATGCCATCATCGATGTCGATAACGTCAGTCTGAAGGCAGGTCAGGATTATGTCTTCTGGAAGAGCAATATTCCAGGCAAGGATCTCTCGAAGGTGAAGTTGGTATTCGACTTCGGACACGCCACAGAAGCAACGACTATCAATATTAACAATGTGGTGCTGAAGGATCATGCCAACAACGACGGTACAAAGATTCCTGAAGAAGGTGGCGGTGGTGACACACCAAAGATGGATTGGGATTACGAGAGTGGTGCCAACTTATGGAAGGCTGTTGATGACGGTTCGCTTTTCGATGCTTTCGGATACTATTTCGCCGACAATGGTTGGGGCGCCATCTCCTATAATGAGGCTACCCACAGCGGCGACACCTATGAGATTACACTGCCTGAAGGTCTTGGAGGCACACAGTGGCAGGGACAGTTCCACATAGATACCAAGTTGACAGCCAGTGCTTCTAAGGCTTACAACTTCTACATGGTGATGGAGGCTGATGCCGATTGTCCGAATGTAACCATCAAACTCACCGACTCTGGTGACTCAAACTATTTCTGCGAAGGACGCCATAACTTGAAGGGCGATGTTCCATTTATTTTCAAATTGGAAGGAGCAACTCTTAAAGAAGGTGCCGATGCCACAGCTATCCGCCTGTTCTTCGACTTTGGCGGTTCGCCTGCAGGTACTCATGTTAAGATTAGCAAGATCTATTTCGAAGAGGCTGTCAGTCTGAACTACGATGATGCCAGCAACCTATGGAAGGCTGTTGATGACGGAACCGTAGGCAGCTCATTCGGCTACTACTTCGCCGACAATGGCTGGGGTGCCATCTCCTATAATGAGGCTACCCACAGTGGCGACACCTATGAGATTACGCTGCCCGAAGGCCTTGGTGGCTCACAGTGGCAAGGTCAGTTCCACATTGATACCCAACTTACGGCTTCTGCTTCGAAGCAGTATCATTTCCAGCTGGTGATGGAGACCGATCAGGATTGTCCAGGTGTGACAATTAAGCTTACCGATTCGGGCGATTCCAATTTCTTCTGCGAAGGTCGTCACAACATCAAGGCTGATGAGCCTTACGTTTTCACCCTGAAGAATGCTACCCTGAAAGAAGGTACCGATGCATCAGCTATCCGTTTGTTCTTTGACTTCGGAGGCTCACCTGCAGGTACCAATGTGAAGATCAGCAAAATTATCTTTAAGGAAGCACAATAAATGAAAAGGTTCATGCTTAATACATTCCTGCTCACTCTCGCCGTAGCCCTTTGGGGCTGCGGAGGGAGCGACAATGACGACACGCTGCCTGTTCCTAATGTCAGCATCACTGTGTCGCAGACCAGCATAACCGCGCCGGCCAGCGGTGGCACCTACACCGTCAATGTCACTACCACTGGCAAAGAGTGGGGCGGTTCCTGCTAATCCGACGACCAGTGCCCGCACGGGCACCGTCACGGTCATTTCAGGTCAGGCCCGCCAGACCATCAGCGTCTCGCAGGAGGCTGCCGCCGAGTCTGCATACAATGCTCCCGAAGGCTACCGTCTTGTATGGCAGGACGAGTTCGACAAGGGTTCCGAACTGAATGCCAGCGATTGGACCCATGAGGTTCAGAGAGACCACTGGGTGAACAACGAATTGCAGAACTATGTGAACCATAAGTCGCCCGACGGCAAACTGGTCACTGAGATCAAGGGCGGTAAGCTGCGCATCAACTGCTTCAAGGAGAACGGCAAGGTGTATTCCGGTCGTGTCTATGCTCACGTCAACGAGGGCTGGCAGTATGGATACTTCGAGGCCAGCATCAAGCTGCCTAAAGGCAAGGGCACTTGGCCTGCCTTCTGGATGATGCCCGTGGGCAACGACTGGAACACCAACCCCTGGCCCATGTGTGGCGAGATTGACATCATGGAGGAAGTGGGCGTTGTGCCTAACGAAGTGTCGTCAAGTGTCCACACGCAGGACTACAACCACACCAAGAACACGCAGAAGACGCACGCCATGACGATTGCCGACGCTGAAGGTGCCTTCCATACCTATGCCCTGCTCTGGACTCCCGATGAGATTACGACCTACGTCGACGGCAAGGAACAGTTGCACGTCACGAAGGCTGTACTTGGCAGCGGTCACAACCAGTGGCCCTTCCACTATGCCTTCTATCCCATCTTCAACCTCGCATGGGGTGGCGACTGGGGCGGCATGAATGGCGTTGACGAAAGTGCACTTCCTGTCACTATGGAAGTTGATTATGTCCGTGTGTTCCAGAAGTAAGAATACGATTCAAACAGGAGTGGGTATGAATAAATC
>OMQN01000182.1 GCA_900313235.1 uncultured Prevotellaceae bacterium
AGTGCTGCACCTGCCAATACATATATCTTTTGCATATCTTTAATTATTTGTCGTATATTTGTTATCGTATATCTCTTTCAGCATTTCAATCTCGTGTACCGACTGTTGTACGCAAGCCGCATTCTCCTGATTGATCTCGCGCACTAAGTCGTTCACGTCGATGATGCCATGTGCCAGCTTCGATTCTGCCGCCTTTCTCACAGCCTGTCGCAGCGAGATAATCTCCCCGTCGCGGGCCATCAGTTTCTGGTAGCGCTCTATATTCTCGTTCTGCTGAATCTGTTCCAAGTTATTATTGAAGAGGAACACCTCCCGACTGCTCTCCGTCATATCACGCTGCAACTGCAGTTTTGCCTTGTCGTTCTTGCGGGTATAGAGGGCACCGATAGTCCATGTCACCCTTGCACCGACGAGGCCATTCAGGCTCCATTTGTGGCGCATCATGTCTTCGAACATATTCAGCCCCGGATAACCATAGAAGCCCTGTGCAAACACACCCACCTTCGGCATCAGTGCTGCGTTGAGTGCCTTCTCCTGAGCATTCAGCACACTGATCTGTGCATCCAGCGCCCTCAGTTCAGGTCTCCGGTTTTCTGCCATCAGACTTTTGCCATCAACCTCCACTTGCGGTTTCTGTATGTGGTTGATCTCAATCCCACAAAAGGTGCTCAACATCCTCTGTAGCATCTGCTTCTGCGATGCCAGTTCGGTGGCCTTCTGCACCGCATTCAGTCTCTCTGCCTTCACACTCTGCATGTCGCTTTCGGCTGCTGTTCCGCGCTTGGTCATCGACTCCAGTTTGCGTTCGTTGCCTGCCAACAATGTCTGCAGGTCAGTGTTCAACTTGATTTGTTCGTCAATCAGCAACAGCCCGAAATACATCTCATTCACACGCTTGCGAACATTATAAATATTGACTTCGTTCTGTGCCGCCTGCACCTTGCCCTGTTCATGGGCGATGCGTTTCTGACTGCCTATGACGCCACCGTCATAAATCGTCTGCTGCACATCGATACCCACACGGTACTGGTCCTTCTTCAGTCCCTTCATATTGATGCCCATACCGTTCATCATCGTTTTCATCTCGTCAGGCCACGACACCACATCACTCTGATAGGTAGCCTGTGCTGATGCCGACACTTGCGGCAGCCATCCTTTCTGGATGTTGGACACCGTCAACTCGGTGGTCTTCCCGATGAGTCCATACTGTTGTATCAGCGGATAATTACGCTCTGCTGCCTGCTGACACTCTTCCAGTGTCTGTCCCAGTGCCAGCAACGGCAGCATCGTCAAACCTAAAACCAATTTCTTCATATCTTCTATGTCATTGAATTCCAGGTGCAAAAGTACGATATTTTTTGCAATTAGACGTTATCCGCAGGAACGTAAAAATGTTCTTTTTGTTCGATTTGCACGAAAATAGAGCATTATTTCACGGAAAATGATTATCTTTGAAGACTACGCTCGAAGATACTCACACTCGGAAAAACTCAAATAAAATTTGGTTTTTCGCTCGCTTATTCGTATCTTTGCCGACAAAAAGGACTGATTATGAACAAACAGCCACAACTGATGGATGCATCACGCATGCGTGACATCTTCAAACCACACCTCTCGCAAATCCGAGAGCATGTATTCCTGAATAGCGAACTGGGAATGATTCGCGGCGACCAAACTGTGTTCAGTCTGCTGATGCGCCAAAGACCGCCTTTCACCATCAACGACCACCGGTTTGGCATTATCATGAGCGGTGAGGCTGAAATCAACATCAACTTGCAAGACCGCCACCTCAGGAGCGGCACATTGGTCTATGTCGGCCCGGGCACCATCATCCATCCCAAGCGTCTGTCGCCCGATCTCCGTATCTTCGGCATGGGACTTTTTCCCAACTTCCCCATGCCCTTTGCTCAGGGACAGATGCCATCGGCATTCAACGGTCAGGTGCGCGACTTCCAGTTACCCGTCAGCGAGGGTGACATCGCCTCTGCCAGACAGATTCTGGACACCATCTGGCAAATGGTTCATGCTACCGGCGACTATCATCGGCCCACCGTCACCGC
>OMQN01000180.1 GCA_900313235.1 uncultured Prevotellaceae bacterium
CACGAAAGAAGAATTAGAACAACTTTCTATCCCCGAACTCATGGAGATAGCCAGCGAGTTGGGTGTCAAGGTATCGCAGAATGACGAGCTGGAAAGCGTCATCTACGCCATTCTGGACAAGGCCGCAGAGAACTCTGCCGCAGGCATACCCGCCAACAAGCGCAAACGCACACGAATAGCCAAGAAAGACACAGACAAGGTGTATACCGTCAATGGTACCGACGGCGAGAACCTGGATGCCAAACCCAAGAAGAAAAAGGCTGAGAAGAAGCCCACCATCGATAGTCTGTTTGCTGAACAGGAGGCTGCCGAGCAAGCTGCCGCTGCTGAAGAACAGGAAAAAGCACAAGAGTCTGCAGCCAAGAGCCAAGAGCCAGAGAAGCCGGCTCCCAAGAAGCGTGGCCGTAAGTCAAAGAAGGAACTCGAAGAGATGGCTGCTGCCAAGGCTGCCGAAGAGCAGGCTGCCAACGCAGAGGCTGCTGCCGACGTCGTTCCCGAGGCTGCCGCTGTAGAGCCGACAGAGCCCATCGAGGAGAGCCTGATCAACCAGTTGCAGGAGAAGATGGCACAAACCGCCGCTGAGTTTCCTGCCAACGAGCCCATCGCTGCCAGCGACGTCTGGGAAGGCGACCCGGGCGACGGCACCGACTTCATCCCCGTGGTAGACCTGCCCATCGAGGACCAGGCTGCCATTCCTTCACTCGACATCTTCGACCGTCCGATGACACAGCCTATGGCTCAGGATATGATGGTCAACCCCATGTCCGCTGCCAACAACCGTAAGGCTAACGAGCGCTTCGACTTTGACGACCTCATCAGCGGCAATGGTGTGCTGGAACTGCTGCAGGACGGCTACGGATTCTTGCGCTCCAGCGACTATAACTACCTGTCGTCACCTGACGACATCTACGTATCGCCCCAGCAGATCAAGAAGTATTTCCTGAAGACGGGCGACGTCGTAGAGTGTACCGTACGTCCACCCCACGACAACGAGAAATACTTTGCACTCAGCACGGTGAAGACCATCAATGGCGACACCGCTGTTCCCTGAGGAGAAGTTCACCCTCTGCGGCGACCCCGCCACCACGAACCCCTCAGTACGCATCGTAGACCTCTTTGCTCCTATCGGTAAAGGACAGCGTGCCCTCATCGTCGCTCAGCCCAAGACTGGTAAGACCATCCTGATGAAGGACATTGCCAACGCCATCGCTGCCAACCACCCCGAGGCATACATCATGATGCTGCTCATCGACGAGCGCCCTGAGGAGGTGACAGACATGGCCCGCACCGTCAATGCAGAGGTGATAGCCTCTACCTTCGACGAGCCTGCCGACCGCCACGTGAAGATTGCCGGCATCGTGCTGGAGAAGGCCAAGCGCATGGTAGAGTGCGGACACGACGTGGTTATCTTCCTCGACTCTATCACCCGTCTGGCTCGTGCCTACAACACCGTCAGCCCTGCTTCTGGTAAGGTGCTCACGGGCGGTGTCGACGCTAACGCCCTGCAGAAGCCCAAGCGCTTCTTCGGTGCTGCCCGTAACATTGAGGGTGGCGGTTCGCTGACCATCATCGCTACGGCACTGACAGACACTGGCAGCAAGATGGATGAGGTTATCTTCGAGGAGTTCAAGGGTACTGGTAACTCAGAGTTGCAGCTCGACCGCATGCTGGCTAACAAGCGCATCTTCCCGGCTGTCAACCTGGTACAGTCTTCTACTCGTCGCGACGATTTGCTGCAGGATCAGACCACACTGAACCGCATGTGGATTATGCGTAAGTACATTGCCGAGATGAACCCCATCGAGGCTATGAATACGGTACACGACCGTCTCATCCAGACACACTCCAACGAGGAGTTCCTGCTCAGCATGAATGGTTAACGGTTAATGGTTAATGGTTATTGGTTATTGGTTAATGGTTAACGGTTAATGGTTATTGGTTATTGGTTATTGGTTATTGGTTAATGATTATTGGTTAATGATGGAAATCATCCTGAAATATTTCCCCAACCTTAGCGAGAGGCAGCAACAGCAGTTTGCTGCCCTCGACGCTTTGTATCGTGACTGGAACGCGAAAATCAACGTCATCTCGCGCAAGGACATCGACAACCTCTACGAGCACCACGTGCTGCACTCGCTGGCCATTGCCAAGATGCTGCCCTTCAAGGACGGCACCAAGATACTGGACTTCGGCACGGGTGGCGGTTTCCCAGGTATACCCCTGGCCATCCTCTTCCCCGAGTGCGACTTCAAGCTCATCGACGGCACGGGCAAGAAGATTCGTGTAGCCCAGGAGGTGTGCAACGCCATCGGACTGACCAACTGCCACCCAGAGCATCTGCGTGGCGAGGAGGAGAAAGGCAAGTACGACTTCATCGTCAGTCGTGCCGTGATGCCCCTACCCGACTTGGCGAAAATCGTGAAAAAGAACATAGCCAAAGAGCAGCATAATGCACTGCCCAATGGCATACTCTGCCTGAAAGGTGGCGACCTTCAGGCTGAACTGCAACCCTTCCGCCACATCACAGACTCGATGGAGCTGACCCAGTGGTTCGAGGAAGAGTGGTTCAAAGAAAAATATGTGGTCTATCTGCCCCTGTAAAGAGGCGATAGACCACATCATTTATACCTTATATTATTTATACCAGCGAGAAGGCGACATCCATCATGTGGGTAAAGCTGTTCTGGCGCTCCTCGGCAGTCGTAGCCTCGCCTGTCAGGATATGGTCAGAGATGGTCAGCAGACCCAGGGCACGATTGCCTGAACGGGCAGCATTCATATAGAGCGCTGCTATCTCCATCTCTACGGCCAGCACACCCATGTTAATCCACTTGTCGGTGTGGGGGTTGTCGCTGTAGAACGTGTCGGAAGACACCACGTTGCCCACCTTATAGTGGTAGCCGAACTTCTCGCACGACTCAACAGCCGCACGCAGCAGTTCGAAGTCAGCGATAGGTGCAAACGTTCCTGGCAGTTCAAACTGAGCACCGAAATTGCTGTTGGTACAGCAACCCATGGCAATGGCCAGGTCGCCAATGTGCAGGTCGTTATTGATAGAACCGGCAGAGCCCACACGGATGATGGTCTTCACACCATAGAAGTTGTAGAGCTCATAGGTATAGATACCGATAGAGGCCATACCCATGCCGTGACCCATCACGCTGAC
>OMQN01000181.1 GCA_900313235.1 uncultured Prevotellaceae bacterium
CGACCAACTGGAGATTGAGGGTATCATCACCTCGACGGGCTGGAACTGCGACCCTTATCCCACGAAGAGCGCTGCCTATCGTGATTCGGTGGTAGAGGCTTACGGGGCGGATGTGCATAACCTGATGAAACGATCTGCCCAAATGGCTTTTCTCAGCTTAGAGAAAGAGAACGGTTGTCAGGAGATGGGCTACTGGCCAAGTGTGGAGTACATTCGTAGCCGGAGTGTGATGGGTAGTCAACGAGCTGGCATCAAGGTGATTGGCAGCGACAACGACAGCGAGGGTAGCGAACTGATTATCCGTCTGGCTGACGAGAAGGATGAGCGCCCCATCTGGGTTTGTGCGTGGGGTGGTGCCAACACATTGGCTCAGGCAATCTGGAAGGTGAAGCAGACGCGCACGCCCGAACAGCTGAAGGCGTTTCTGCATAAGCTCCGTCTATACACCATCACTGATCAGGATATGGTGTATGCAATGCGCATGGATCTGGCATACAGCTCTCATCAGTGGATGCGCAGGGAGTTTGCCAGAAATCTTCTGTTTGTGTGGGATGAAGGCACATGGCAGTTGCAATGCAGTCTCGGACAGGATTACTGGCAGCTGATCAGAACGCAGATTCAGGGACATGCCACTTTGGGCAGACAGTATCCTGATTATAAATACGGTGTGGAGGGTGATACACCTTCGTTTCTGAACGTAATTCCCAATGGTCTGCACAATCCTGAAGAACCGATGCAGGTGGGTTGGGGCGGTTATCATATTTGGACAATGACCAAGGACTCGACAACCTGTGCGTGGACCAGTTGGCAGGAGCCTGCGAAGAGCATCTCGGAAACATATTACAGACAGTTCTATCCTTCACAACTTAACGACTTCATCGCCCGCATCGAATGGGCTGAGAAGGGACAGGGTAACCGCAATCCGGTAGCTGTCGTCAATGGTGAGAACGGAACTGATGCTATCGTCATCATGGCAAAGGCTGGGCAGACCATCAGTCTCGACGCTTCTGCGTCATTCGACCCCGATGGTGACGAACTCACCTTCAAATGGTGGCAACAGGATGGTATCAGTCAGGCAAAGGCAACTGTCAGCAATGCCACTTCTTCGACAGTTAAAGTGGACATGCCAACAACTTTTGCAAACGATGAGATTCACATCATCTGCGAGGTAAAAACCGACAGAATGACGAATTTGAAATAGGTGGTGAAGGGAGCAATAAGGGGGAGCAGCTTTTGCAGAAAAAAAGGAACCCGCTGAAAAATCAGCGGGTTTCAAATTTACTTTGCGGAGAGAGAGGGATTCGAACCCCCGGTACCTCTCGGTACGGTAGTTTTCAAGACTACTGTAATCGACCACTCTACCATCTCTCCAGTGGGTGATTTTCTTGAAATCGGCTGCAAAGGTACAAGTATTTTTCGAATTATCCAAATTTTAAGCCAACTTTTTTGCATGTTCGGTAATAAATGAGTAATTTTGCAGCATGATTTATCCGAATAACTATGAATCCAAGATAGGATTCGACACAATACGCCACTTGCTGAAAGAACGCTGCATGTCTTCTTTAGGCAAGGAGAAAGTCGACGAGCTCAGCTTCAGCGACGATGCGGCACTCGTCAACGAGCAGATGGCGCAGATACGTGAGATGCGCAGACTCATGGAGGCTGTAGAGAAGCCGGAGATGAACTATTTCTTCGACGTCCGCGAATCGGTGACACGCATCCGCATGGAGAATACGCACCTGGAAGAGGACGAACTCTTCGACCTGCGCCGTTCGCTGGAGACAATCGGTGTCATCGTGACCTTCTTGAACAAGAACAATGGCGATGACGAGTTTCCGGAATACGCCTACCCTGCCCTGCACAGGCTGGCAGCGGACGTGCAGACCTTTCCAGCCATCATTCGGCGCATAGACTCTATCCTGGACAAGTTCGGAAAAATCAAGGACTCAGCATCGATGACGCTGGCAGGCATCCGTCACGAGATGGAACAGACGGCAGGCAGCATATCGCGCACCCTATATACCATTCTGCACTCCGCCCAGCGCGACGGACTGGTAGCACAGGATGTAGCCCCCACGCTGCGCGACGGCCGACTGATGATACCCGTAGCGCCAGGACTGAAGCGCCGCATCAAAGGTATCGTGCACGACGAGTCGGCAACGGGAAAGACCGTCTTCATAGAACCTGCCGAGGTGGTGGAAGCCAACAACAAGGTGCGTGAGCTGGAAGCACAGGAGCGCCGCGAGATTATCCGCATCCTGACCGTATTCAGTGACGAGTTGCGCCCATACGTACATGAGGTGCTGGACAGCTATCATTTCCTGGCACAGATAGACCTGACACATGCCAAGGCAGAGATGGCCATACAGATGCAGGCCTTCGAGCCAGAGGTGAAGGCAGAACCAACGATGGACTGGATACGCGCCATCCACCCCTTGCTGCAACGCTCGCTACAGAAGCAGGACAAGAAGGTGGTGCCGCTGGATATTAGACTAAGACGGGAGGGGTTCTTGCTCATCATCTCGGGTCCTAACGCTGGCGGTAAGTCAGTATGTCTGAAGACGGTGGGACTGTTGCAGTATATGGTGCAATGCGGACTGTCGATACCCATCGGTGACCGTTCGACGGTAGGACTCTTCCAGAGCATCATGATAGACATCGGCGACGAGCAGTCGATAGCCGACGACCTGTCGACCTACTCCAGCCATCTGCTGAACATGAAGAACATGATGAAGCAGGCCAACAGTCGTACGCTGCTGCTGATTGACGAGTTTGGCGGCGGCACAGAACCCACCATCGGCGGAGCCATTGCCGAAGCTGTGCTGAAGCAGTTCTGGAAGAAGCAGGCTTTTGGCGTTATCACCACGCACTATCAGAATCTGAAGCACTTTGCCGAAGACCATCCTGGTGTGGTGAATGGTGCCATGCTCTACGACCGCCACCAGATGCAGGCACTGTTCCAGCTGTCGATAGGTCAGCCCGGCTCCAGCTTTGCCATCGAGATAGCCCGCAAGACGGGTATTCCTGAGGAGGTCATCAGCGACGCCTCGGAGATTGTGGGCAGCGACTATATCCAGAGCGACAAATACCTGCAGGACATTGTCCGCGACAAGCGCTAC
>OMQN01000179.1 GCA_900313235.1 uncultured Prevotellaceae bacterium
GACGATGGTATTACCCACATATACCTGTCCCACCACATTCATCGTGTAGCGCATCATTTCGGGATCGACAGTCCAGTCGGGTTTCTCACCCTCGATGACGATATTGATAGCCAGCGGCTCAGAGAGGCCATTCTCATCCGTCAGATAGATAATCTGGTCGTAGGTACCCACATTGACATCCTTGCTGATGGTGAATAGCAACTCGTCATTAGACTGTGCCTCCACGATGTCGCTGGTCTTGCTAACAGACATCCAGCGTGGCAAGTTCTCAATAGTATAGGTATGTGGTGCCCCACCCTCGTTGACGATAACCAGAGGAAGCTCGTGCTCCACACCTGCCTTCAGTGTCCTGTCGTAGCGATTGTTCTTCCACTTCAACGGATTGCGGTTGACGAAGAAGGTCTCGGTGACTGGCGACAACATGAAGTTACCATTCTTGTCGGGGATGTCGGATACCGTCACAGAGATGCTCTTCTTGTTGATGCGAGAATCCAACTCGTCGATATTGACTAGCAGCTGGTTGTCGCGACCCACGAAGCTGAAATTCAGGCTGGTCAGTGCAACATAGGCCTGTATGGGAGCACCTACCTTCTGGTCTACACGTGCCTTGATGAAGCCAACAGAATCGACGAAGATAGTGTCATTCTTCTCGGTGAGATTGCCGTTATCGTCAAACTTCTGCACCTTGCTCAGCACATAGGGTTGCAGCGCCAGGTCTCCGGAAGACTGCAGCTCTTGACGCTCAAAGTCGACATAGGTGAGAAGACCCTTCTCCGCACCACCAGGTGACTTGTTGGAATAACGCTTGATGAGCGAAATGGGCAACGCCTGCTGGAACAGGGCTATGCCGTCGATATATCCTGTCAGGGCATTATCTTCGAGCAGCTTGGTATTGTCAGAGGCATCCTTCCATACCATATTGCCAAAGTAGAAGTCAGTACCCGTCATGCCACCCAGAGAATCGGTAGAGAACTGTGCCTTCAGCTCGTTGTCGACATAGATGCTGGCCACCTGACGCATACGGTTCACCGTCATGGCGTAGTGATGCCATGCGTCGTCGCAGAGATTGTCGCCCAGTTCATACTCATAACCATTGGTGCGGTATTTCAGTGTATGGTCCTCTATACCGATGAAGAACTTGTTCCTGGCATCGACATCGGTAGTACGGCCAGAACCGTTAGAGAACAGGGCAGCATTCTCCTCGGCAGTCTTGAACCAGAACATCAAGGTATAGTTCTGCTCATCGTCACGTGCGAAGAAGTCGGCCTTAACCTGTACGCCCTTCTTCTTCGTAGCGTCCTGTGGGGCAGCATTCTTGTCGAACTTCAATGCCATACCTTCCGGCAGTGTCCATGTAGCTCCCTTGAGCATCAGGTGAGCACCTTGTGCCAAGTCGGTGGCATAGTCGCCCTTGCCCTCATTCATCGGATAGTAGTCAGTCAGTCCCTTCTCATAACCCGTCAAGAGATGGCCACCATAGGCGTTCAGCAGGATGAGGTCTAAGGCACGATGCCATATACGACCCTGCAACATACGCCCCTCGTAATAGGCACGTGGGCCGCCTGTCGGAATGGCAGAGCCAAAGACCAGCGGGCCATTGCCGCTATAGGTCACGCCAGTCATCACAGTATCCAGGTTCTCGCTATAGAGGAATAGCTTCTTCTGCTCGTTGTCCAGCACCAAGGCCACACGCTGGAAAGCAGTGGTCTTCACGATGGAGTCACTTTCCAGCACCTTGTCGTCAACGACTGCTCGCAGGTGTTTCTCCTTGGTCAGCCACAGCTGTAACTGTTTGCCATAGGAGCCATGCGAGAAGATAGGCATGTCACGATCTACATCGTCAGGTTTAATCATCACCTCTATCGTCACATTCTTGTCAGCGAAGTTACGTCGCACCTCACTCTGGACATAGCCTTTTCCGCCAAACCTCAGTGAGGGAGCTTCCTGGATGGCGGGCACGTTGGTCTCACCCTTCACCTCGAAGTTGGTGGTCCCCTGGAGATAGTTGTACTCGATATCCTCTGAGAAGTTGAAGATGACATTCTCACCCACGCCAAGAACGGCATCCTTCGGTTCGGGAGTGCCAAAGAGCACAGGACGACGTGTGTCCTTTACGCCGCTGAGCACCTTTGACTCATTGGTCAGGAATGAGTTGCCGTTTCTGCAGAACAGTACGGCCCTCAAATCATAGGCTTTCTCCATGACCGTGCCCTCACCGAAGAAGCGGGTAGTGATATTGCCGTTCTCAGGAATCATCTCCTTGGTACCGCTGGCAGCC
>OMQN01000178.1 GCA_900313235.1 uncultured Prevotellaceae bacterium
GACGATGGTATTACCCACATATACCTGTCCCACCACATTCATCGTGTAGCGCATCATTTCGGGATCGACAGTCCAGTCGGGTTTCTCACCCTCGATGACAATATTGATAGCCAGCGGCTCAGAGAGGCCGTTCTCATCCGTCAGATAGACAATCTGGTCATAGGTACCCACATTGACATCCTTGCTGATGGTGAATTCCAAGTTGTCATTAGACTGGGGCTCCACGATGTCGCTGGTCTTATTGACAGTCATCCAGCGTGGCAGGTTCTCAATAGTGTAGGTATGTGCTGCCCCACCCTCGTTGACGATAATCAGGCTTAGCGTGTGCTCCTCACCAGCCTTCAGCGTCCTGTCATAGCGATTGGTCATCCACTTCAATGGATTGCGGTTGACGAAGAAGGTCTCCGTTACTGGCGACGCCATGAAGTTACCATTCTTGTCGGGGATGTCAGACACCGTCACGGAGATGCTCTTCTTGTTGATGCGTGCATCCAACTCGTCGACATTGACCAGCAGCTGGTTGTTGCGTCCCACGAAGCTGAAATTCAGGTGTTTCAGTTCTACATAGGCCTGTATGGGAGCACCTACCTTCTGGTCCACACGTGCCATGACGTAGCTGACAGAATCGACGAAGATAGTGTCATGCTTATCAGTGAGGTTGCCTTTATCGTCAAACTTCTGCACCTTGCTCAGCACAAAGGGTTGCAGCGCCAGATCTCCGGAAGACTGCAGCTCCTGACGCTCAAAGTCGACATAGGTGAGAAGACCCTTCTCCGTACCTCCAGGCGACTTGTTGGAATAACGCTTGATGAGCGAGACGGGCAGCGCCTGCTGGAACAGGGCTATGCCGTCGATGTATCCTGTCAGGGCATTATCTTCAAGCAGCTTGGTATTGTCAGAGGCATCCTTCCATACCATGTTGCCAAAGTAGAAGTCGGTACCCGTCATACCTCCCAGGGAATCGGTAGAGAACTGTGCCTTCAGCTCGTTGTCGACATAGATGCTGGCCACCTGGCGCATACGGTTCACCGCCATGGCGTAGTGATGCCATGCGTCGTCGCAGAGATTGTCGCCCAGCTCATACTCACGACCATTGGTACGATATTTCAGTGTATGGTCCTCGATACCGATGAAGAACTTGTTCTTGGCATCGACATCGGTAGTACGGCCAGAACCGTTAGAGAACAGGGCAGCACTCTCCTCGGCAGTCCTGAACCAGAACATCAGGGTATAGTTCTGCTCGTCGTCGCGCGTAAAGAAGTCGGCCTTTACCTGCACACCCTTCTTTTTCGTAGCGTCCTGTGGGGCTGCATTCTTGTCGAACTTCAATGCCATACCTTCTGGCAGTGTCCATGTAGCTCCCTTGAGCGTCAGGTGGGCACCTTGTGCCAGGTCGGTGGCATAGTCGCCCTTGCCCTCATTCATCGGATAGTAGTCAGTCAGTCCCTTCTCATAACCTGTCAAGAGGTGGTCGGCATAGGCATTCAGCAAGGTGAGGTCTAAGGCACGATGCCATATACGACCCTGCAACATGCGACCCTCGTAATAGGCACGCGGACTGCCAGCCGGAATGGCAGAGCCAAAGACCAGCGGACCATTGCCGCTATAGGTCACGTCCTCCATCACAGCATCCTGATGCTCACTATAGAGGTATAGCTTCTCATTATCGTTGTCCAGCACCAAGGCCACACGCTGGAAAGCAGTGGTCTTCACGATAGAGTCACTCTCCAGCACCTTGTCGTCAACGACAGCACGCAGGTGTTTCTCCTTGGTCAGCCACAGCTGTAGCTGCTTGCCATAGGAGCCATGCGAGAAGATAGGCATGTCACGATCTACTTCGTCAGGCTTGATCATCACCTCGATGGTCACATTCTTGTCGGCAAAGTTACGACGCACCTCACTCTGGGCATAGCCTTTTCCGCCAAACCTCAGTGCGGGAGCTTCCTGGATGGCGGACTCGTTGGTCTCGCCCTTCACCTCGAAGTTGGTGGTCTCCTGGAGGTAGTTGTACTCGATATCCTCTGAGAAGCTGAAGATGACATTCTCACCAACGCCAAGAACGGCATCCTTCGGTTCGGGAGTGCCAAAGAGCATCGGACGACGTGTGTCCTTCACGCCACTAAGCACCTTTGACTCATAGGTCAGGAATGAGTTGCCGTTTCTGCAGAACAGTACGGCTCTCAAATCATAGGCTTTCTCCATGACCGTGCCCTCACCGAAGAAGCGGGTAGTGATATTGCCGTTCTCAGGAATCATCTCCTTGGTACCGCTGGCAGCC
>OMQN01000172.1 GCA_900313235.1 uncultured Prevotellaceae bacterium
GGCTCGAAGAACTCCAGCGGATGGGCAAAGAGGTCGAGGCGATCGCCACTCAGCGGCAGGCGCTGGGGGAATGAGAAGGCATACTGGATGGGCAGACGCATGTCGGGCACACCCAACTGTGCCTTGACAGCACCGTCGTGGAACTGTACGGCACTGTGGACAATACTCTGCGGGTGTACCAACACCTGTATCTGACTGGCGTCAACACCAAAGAGCCATTTGGCCTCGATGACCTCAAAACCTTTGTTCATCATCGTCGCGGAGTCGATGGTAATCTTGGCACCCATGTCCCATGTGGGATGGCGCAGGGCGTCAGCCTTCGTGACGGTAGCCAGCTGTTCCATGGTGAAGTTACGGAACGGACCACCACTGGCGGTGAGCAGTATCTTCTCGATGGGGTTGTCGTCTTCGCCTACCAGACTCTGGAAGATGGCAGAGTGCTCGCTGTCGACAGGCAGGATGGGGGTGTGGTGCTGCTGAGCCAGCTGCAGAATCAGCTCGCCAGCCACCACCAGCGTCTCCTTGTTAGCCAGGGCGATGGCTTTATGGGCCTTGATGGCGTGGATGGTGGGTGACAGTCCGGCAAAGCCTACCATGGCGGTCAGTACGATATCGATGGGTATAGACTCTACGATGTCGTCTAAGGCTTGCTTGCCGGCATAGACCTTCACGTCGGGCATGTCGCTCATCAGTCGCTTCAACTCGTCGTAGCGCTGCTCGTTGGCAATGACGATAGCGGCAGGGTTGAACTTATGGGCCTGCTCGGCCAGCAGTTCTACCTTGTTGTTGGCTGTCAGACAGTAGACTTCATACAGGTCGCTATGTTCCTCAATGACCTCCAGGGCCTGGGTACCTATGGAACCTGTAGAGCCTAATATCGCTATTTGTTTTTTCTTCATATGACCTCGATGAGGTCGTCATTGGCGGGTATCAGCATGCCGTCTTCCATTTCAAATAGGATGTTGGCGGTGCTGTCGTCGATGGCGGCAACGCGTCCTATGGTTTTTCCGTTGGCTGCATTGACAATCTCAAAGCCTACCAGCATGGACAGCGAGGGCATCTCGTCGCCTTCCTCTGCCAAGGCACGGGGAAAGAAGACGTCGCAGCCCGTCAGCTCCTGGGCACGCTGCTGTGTGTCGACATTGCAGAATTTCACCAGACAGACGCTATCGCTGCGGAAGCGGTATTCCTCCATAAAGAAGGGTACCAAGATGCCGTCGATGTCGAGCACCAGGTAGTCAGCGTCCACACGGTCGAAGATGTCGTCGTCGAACTGAAACGACACCTCGCCCTTGACACCGTGGGCCTTGCCCAACCGTCCTATCTTGTAAACGTCTTCCTGTCTGATCATATTCTCTCAATATGTGCACCCAGCGCATTGAGACGGTGCTCAATGTTTTCGTAGCCGCGGTCTATCTGTTCGATGTTGCTGATGAGGCTGGTGCCGTTGGCACTCATCGCTGCTATCAGCAGGGCGATACCGGCACGGATATCGGGACTCGACATCCTGCTGCCGCGCAACTGACGCTGGCGGTCGTGACCTACCACGACAGCACGGTGGGGGTCGCAGAGAATAATCTGTGCACCCATGTCTATCAGTCGGTCTACGAAGAACAGTCGACTCTCGAACATCTTCTGATGAAACAGCACGCTGCCGCGACCTTGTGTGGCCACCACGATGAGCACGCTGAGAAGGTCGGGGGTCAGCCCGGGCCACGGTGCGTCAGCCAGCGTCATGATGGTGCCGTCGATGAAGGAGTCGACGACATAGTGCTTCTGGTGGGGTATATAGAGGTCGTCACCTTCTTCCTCTATCTTCACACCCAGTCGGCGGAAGGCATCGGGAATGATGCCGAGGTTTTTCAGTGAACAGTCCTTGATGCGGACGCCATTGCCACACATGGCTGCCATACCGATAAACGAGCCTACCTCAATCATGTCGGGCAACAGGGTATGGTCAGCACCTTGCAGGGTCTTGACACCTTCAATGGTCAACAGGTTCGAGCCAATGCCACTAATCCGGGCACCCATCTTGCTCAGCATGTGACACAACTGCTGGATATAGGGCTCGCAGGCTGCATTGTAGATGGTGGTAGTACCCTCGGCCATCGTGGCTGCCATAATGATGTTGGCAGTACCCGTCACAGAGGCTTCGTCCAACAACATATAAGCTCCCTTCAGTCGCTTGGCAAAGAGTTCGTAGACGTCGCGGTTCTTTATTTGGCGGAACTTAGCACCCAACTTCTGGAACCCTAAGAAGTGGGTGTCCAGACGACGGCGCCCTATCTTGTCACCACCGGGCTTAGCTATAACAGCCTTGCCCATGCGAGCTAGCAGCGGACCAATCATCATAACGGAGCCACGCAGCTGGGCGCACTTCTCCACAAATTCGTCGCTCTCCAGAAAGTCCATGTTCAGCGTGTCGGCTTGGAAAGTGAATCCGCACCCATCCTTTTGAGAGGGGTTGGTCGTGGGTTTCACCTTCACACCGATGTCCTTTAACAGCTGGATGAGGTTGTTGACGTCGCGGATGTTGGGGATATTGTGTATGGTCACTGCCTCACTGGTCAGCAGCGTGGCACAGATTACCTGCAGCGCCTCGTTCTTGGCGCCTTGCGGTCTGATCTCGCCACTGAGCAGGTGGCCACCCTCTATCTTGAATGATGCCATATAATGATGGTATTACTTTTTCTTCTTACGTTTACCATTGCCGCTGTCAGGAACGATGGCGTTGACGTGGTCAAAGCGGAATGTCGACAGATCCAGCTGTATCTTACCGTCAGTAAAGCGTGCCAGGTCGTCAGCCACCTTCTCGTCGTCTATCGAACCATGGCCCCACGTCATCAGGTCGCGCTTCATCTGGTTGGCGGTCAGGCGCACCAGTTCGTCGCGCTCAGCACCCTCGGGCATGGTCTTCAACTGTTCGAAGACCTTGGTGAGCAGCTGACCGTAGTGGCGCATACGAAACTGACCTTCAGCAGTAGGATGGGCCATAGGGGCTGGCTTCGACAGGATATTCTCTGCCCCACTCATGTCGTAGGGCCAGTCGATGTCGAGCTGCTTGTGACTCATCAGGTAGAGGTGGTCCCACAGCGTCTGCTGGTAGTCCTCGCTGTCACGCACCTGCGGGTTCTTCATCTCCATCTGGTGAATGATGGTATGGGCACAGCGCATGCGCTCCTCTTTCGTAGGCAGTGCAATGGCAATGTCTATCATCTTCTGTATCTCACGTCCGTACTCAGTCATCACGAGTTTCTCGCGAGCTGTGTTATAGTTTACCATTTCTTTTAAAGCAGTGGTTTTGCCTTAATGGCTACGAAGTCCTTCAGGTAGAAGGGTACAAAGTAGGCCACATCCTCAAACTGCTCGTTCAGGAAACGCTTCTCAGCCAGCGGCATCATCCACTTAGCCAACGGTTCAATGTTGTCGATGAAGTGGGCGTTGGGGTGCTTGATGGTCTCCATGCACTTCTTGGCACCATTGCCGAAGAAGTAGATGGGGCGCTCGTCGAGCCACTGCTTATAGGTCTCTTCCGTCACCACGTCGGCCTTCACCTCACGCACCGTTTTCAGACTGCGGTCGTAGAGGGCTGAGTAAACCTCCATTCTGCGGGCGTCAATCATC
>OMQN01000171.1 GCA_900313235.1 uncultured Prevotellaceae bacterium
TCCTTGCGGCTGTACGACTTCGCCTCGGAATGTCTGGGTGTTACACTGAAGTTCACGGCAGGAGTCAAGCTGAGGGAAGTCTGCACACCTATCAACTTGAAATCAATCGATGTGATATTATTATCTTTATCCCTTGTGGTGGCTATATCCTGCGAGCCGCCTTTATCCTGCAATATCTTTGCGAGGAACTTGGCAACGGCAGGTCCTACAGCAGCCACGATGCTGGTAGCACCGTCTTTCAGGAAATTGTCGAAATACTCACTGGTCATCGGCGTGATGGGACTGACATACGAGCTCATCTTCGAGTAGTCGCTCGTAAAGGTCTCACTATAACTGAGAGAGCTGCCGCCATCAGTGCTGAAGTTCTGCACCAGGTCACGTGCTTCCAGTTTCTCTTTCTCGTTCTGGGCTATCATCTCCATCCACTTTGCGATGATTTCCTTATAGTGATTCACCTCGTCGACAAACTGTTCCTTACTTCCTGAAGGAGTTTTCATATCGTACTCAAAGCCGAAGTTCTCGTCGTCGGGATTAACCTTCGAATAATAGACGGGCTGACCTGTGGCGTTGGCACGCAGCTGTGCCTCGCTCTCAGTGCCAGTGAACATCAGGGCAAGACACTGGTTCTTCAGCGACGGCAGCAGTTGGGTCAGGATGTATTTCTGTGAGTGTACGAAGTTGGAAGTCACCTTAGGTCCATAGGTAATAACCTCGTCGCGTACCAAGTGCAGCTTGTGACCTTGGTCGTCCTGGCCTTGTGCTATCTCGACCATGCGTCCTGCAGCCAACAGACCTTTTGCTTGTGTAAAGGTACTGTCAGGGATGGCACGGATGGCAGTAGCACGCTTTAAGATGATGTTCTGCTCCAAACCAATATACAGGTCGGCATCGGCACCCACCATAGACTTCTCACCACTGGTAGAGATGTCCTCATTAGCTGTCATGGTGTATGTGAAGGCTCGCTGACCGCTGCCCGAGAATACCAGGTCGAAGGTCATATCGAACTTGGAGGATGTGGTGTAGTTGAAACCACCTACGATACCACTACCCATGGGGGCTCCCACGAAACCCTGGAAGCTATTAAAGCCTGTTCCTTCGCTGATGTGCATCGACAAGCCGGCACTCCAGTTCATATCCATCTGGTAGGCATATTTCAATGTTGAGCCCTTGCTGATGGTAGCCTTAGAGGCTCCTCCAGGCGGGTCGCGGAGGATATCAACCAGCTGAGGTACTGAATGGTTGATGATATCCTTGGCACCCTTTACATCTCTAATGTTTAAGATGTATGCGCGAAGCGGTATGGCCTCATAGTGTGTGCCATCCATCTCCAGCGTCATGGTCACTGTGCGCAGGGCATCGACACCTGTCAGCAGATAAGGCAGCTGGGCAGCCGCCAGATTGTAGGTAGCCTCACCCACGCTGTCCAACTCCACGACATCACGATGTATAGAGCTCACCATGCCGTTCTGGATGGTCACTTCTCCACCCGACAGGCGGATGACATCGATGGTGTCGCTCTTCGTATTGTTGTTATAGTAGTAGCGCTCCGTAGCAGAAATCTTCACGGGGTACTTGCGTTCTATGCTGAATACGGGGTAGCCGAAGGTGTACTTGGTCTCCAGGGAGTCTTTCTTGCCCTTGGGCCAGTTGTTCTTCTTGACGGCATAGGCCAGCGCCAGCTTCTGCTTGTCGCCAGTAATGTTCTTGAAGTTGTAGTACTGGTCGCCAAAGAAGTCGAACTTCTCAAAGCCTATCTGCTTGTAGTCGATGACGACAGGCGAATGGTAGATGCGGTTGTACTGGGCATGATAGTTGACGACGGCCTCCGTCACATCCACCTGCTCAGCGTTCTTCCACAGACCCTTGATGGTGTCTGAGTGGGCCGTCAGCGAGTCACTCAGGTCAATGACGTCGCCCACCTGTCCGTCCTGGAACAGCGTGGCATAGCCCTTGGCTGTAATCTGCTGAATCTTCCACTTCACTGGGGGCAGCAAGACTTCATACTCACCAGTATGCACGTCGGGAGTCACCACCTTGCGGTTGATGGTGGTATGTACTGTCGTCTTGTATTCGTACATCTTGTCGTGGGCCTGATGCGTGTACTCCTCGTCAAGTTCTTTCTTGCTTTTATCCTTGATGTCCCACACCAGACGTGAGGCATTGTCGCCCTCCAGAGCCATCACGATTTGCAGGTCGTCGCCGAGGTTGTTCTTCGACAGCGAGTTACCCAGAGGGATGGCGGCCTGCTCCTTACCACCAGCCACACGACCAATCAGCTTCACCTTGGTATCATCGTAGAAATATTTGCTGGCCTGGTCTTCATAGAAAGCACAATCCTTCTCTGTATCGAGCTCGTCGTCAGTCTCGTGGTAGAAACCATCACGGAAGAACACGTGACCGTCCTTCATGGCCTGGATGCTGTCGTGGGGACCCTTCAGCATGTGGAAGGTAAACTTACCCTCGTGGTCGGTGACCACCTTACCCGCAGCATTGTGTACCTCGTAGCCGTCGACCTTGAATGACACGCCCTGCACGGGAATGCTGGTACCTCTATACTGCACATAGCCTGAGAACCTGA
>OMQN01000169.1 GCA_900313235.1 uncultured Prevotellaceae bacterium
TGGTAGCTGGTACACCGTCCTGACAGACGATGGCCAGCTACTTGATTGTAAGGTAAAGGGGAATTTTCGCATCAAGGGAATCCGCTCTACGAATCCTGTAGCCGTTGGCGACCGTGTCACTGTCAACGTTCTGCCAACAGCCAACAGCCAACAGCCAACAGCTTGGATTTCGGAGATAGAGGACCGCAAGAACTACATCATCCGCAAGAGCATCAACCTCTCCAAGCAGAGCCACATTCTGGCTGCCAACGTCGACCAGGCATTGCTCATCGTCACGGTGGCCAAGCCAGAGACCAGCACGACCTTCATCGATCGCTTTCTGGCTTCTGCCGAGGCCTACCGAGTCCCCGTCGTCCTTATATTTAATAAGGTAGACCTTCTCAGCGACGAGGAGCGCAACTATCAGCAGATGATGGTGAACCTCTACGAGACCATCGGCTATGAGTGCCGCATAGTCTCAGCAGAGACGGGCGAAGGCATCGAGGAGCTGTACCCGCTGCTGGAGGGCAAGATTACGTTGCTCAGTGGCAACAGCGGTGTTGGCAAGTCGACACTCATCAACCGCCTCATTCCTCATGCCAGCCAGCGCACGGCTGAAATTAGCGATGCCCACAATACGGGAATGCACACCACCACGTTCTCAGAGATGATTAACCTCTCCCCAGCCCTCCCCCAAGGGGAGGGAGCAGATGCCGCGGGTACTTCTCCCTCTGGTGAAAGCCAGAAGGGGTGGCTCATTGACACCCCAGGCATTAAGGGCTTTGGCACCTTCGATATGGAACGTGAGGAACTGACGAGTTACTTTAAGGAAATCTTTGAGTTCTCCAAGCAATGCCGTTTCTCAGATTGTACCCACACCCATGAACCGGGCTGTGCGGTGCTGAAAGCGGTTGAGGACCACTATATCGCTCAAAGCAGATACCAATCATATCTCTCGATGCTCGACGACAAAGACGAAAACAAATATCGCGAAGCCTACTAAAGGACTTCGCGATATTTATTTGTTGACTAACCAATCGTTATCGTATATTTCGACATAAACGAGGCACCTGGCAACAGGTGGTTCATCAGCGGTTTGTCTTTGAACTCACCCTCAAAGCTGCGATGGTCGCCCAATCCATACCAGGGTTCTATGCAAACGAAGGGGGCATTCTTACCAAACGGACTCCAGAAGGCACAGACGGGTGTCTTATAATCTATGGTAACAGCTGGTTCGCCATTGGTATCTAACAACATAGCACGATGCGTCTGACTCTTGTGAATCTTCACACTGTCATTGCGGAAGGTGCTCTTACCGATTTCCCAGATGCCCATATCGGCATCCAGCGGCAATTCCACCAGGTCGTGGGTGCCGTCGGCATAACTCTTGAGCGTGTCCAACGGCTCTTCGTTGTCCAACTTGATGACACCCTCCGTCTTGCCGCCAGGCAGGTTGAAGGCTGGATGTCCGCCAATCTGGAAGTGAATCTCACGGGTATCGGTATTCTCTACATGCCAGATGACGTGAATCTTATTACCCTCCAGACGGTAGGTGATTGCCAGATTGAAGTGATAGGGATAGACCTCGAGGGTCTCTTCGGTGTCGTGCAGGGCAAAGGTCACCTTGTCCTCTGTCTGAGCTATCAGCGTAAACTCCTTATCGCGGGCAAAACCGTGACGAGGCAGATGATACTCCTTGCCATCTACCCGATAGGTATCGTTATTCACGCTACATACTATAGGGAAGAGAATGGGTGAATGGCGAGGCCACTCAGGACCTGCCTGCCACATATACTCCCTACCCTCTTCGTCTTTCACACTCTGGAGCTCGGCTCCTACCTCAGCGACGCGGATGGTCAGCTGTTCATTCTTTAGTTCTACCATAATAGTTTGTTATTATTTGAGTTGTTTTACCCATGTTATGATGTCTCTGATGGTGCAAAAGCAGTCATACCAATGAAGGCCAAGACTTGGGTTAAGAACAGTTTTTTCATTTTGCCTTGTAGATAAGAATCGTAAAGACGATGATTTCAAGAAGGAGCAGTCCTACTACTGCTAAAATGGGGAATGCATGAGGCGCACTCATCCCCAGCATGGTATAGGCAATAGCCAGTGCTACCAGCAACAGGGTGATACCCGCCACTCGGACACTAGTAATGGCAAGTTTAACCTGACAGATGTTTTTAATCTTCACAGGCATATTGATGTATCGTGGGAAATAAGCCACTACCATGCAACCTATGGAAACAATCGTTATGAGGATACACGGTATCGTGACTCCTACAGGCGAACCATAGGCATTGGGTCTGCCTGCTCCGTCGAAATGGGTGGGTACGATGTCGGGGGCGTGGCAGACCATCCAGATAATGCTGCCCCACACCATGATGGCTAAGCACGCGAAGGCGACTTCAAAGACCGTTGCCGCTGTGGTGCGATGCACCTTTACGTTCTTTATATCAAACTTCTCCTGTTCCATTGTCTTTTTTCTTTTTGGGCAGACGCTTGGCCTTACGCAAGGCTTCGGTGATAATCCATTGCAGCTGGCCGTTGGTGCTGCGGAACTCGTCCGCAGCCCACGCCTCTATCGCATTCATGGTGTCAGCGTCAACGCGTAGAATAAAACTCTTTTTAGTGTTCCTGTGTTTACAACGGGCTGAGCATTGTCGTCACCGCAGAGTACCACGAGCAGATTGCTGACCATGGCAGCCTTCTTGTCGTCATCGAGTTCTACAATATCCTCGTCAGAAAGTTTGTTGAGCGCCATCTTCACCATAGACACGGCACCCTCGACAATCTTCTCGCGAGCCTGAATGATGGCATCGGCCTGCTGGCGGCGCAGCATGACAGCAGCAATCTCTGGGGCGTATGCCAGGTAGTTGATGCGGGCCTCAACGACCTCAATACCCGCCAGAGCCAGACGCTCATCGAGTCTCTGCTCCAACTGCTCGTTAATCTCATCTGCATTCGAACGCAGGGTGGGCTCATCGCTGTCGTTGTCGTAGGCATACTGTCCTGCTACCTGACGCAGCGCAGCATCGCCCTGCACACGGACAAACATCTCCAGCGCATTCATCAGTCCCTTGGCATCTGTTCCTACCGTACTGGGGTTGGAAGCCATCGTCTGGGTGTCCACCTCAAACAAAGCCTTGTAGGTGTCCTTCAGTTTCCATACCAGCACCAGCCCTATCATGATGGGGTTACCCGACTTGTCGTTGACCTTGATAGGCTCTGCATCGAGGTTGCGGGCACGCAGACTGACTTTCTTGGTGCCATAGAAGGGGTTAATCCAATAGAAGCCTGTCTCGGAGAACGTACCGCTATATTTGCCGAACCAGGTGACGACTCTGGCCTCGTTGGGTTCCAGCTGCAAGAAACTGCACATGCAGATAATGTCAATCACTAGCAGGAGGATGCTACCTCCCAGCAGCCAGCCACCACGGTCTCCATAACTCTCATCAAGTTGGATGATGCCGAAGATAATACCTACAGCAGAAGCGGCGAACAACGCCAAAACCACAAACAGCATCAGAAAGCCGTTCAACACCGTTCCTTTAAACTTCATCTCTTTTGTTTCCATAATTTAAGCGTTTAGATTGATATCATTTTGATATCGCAAAGATAGCTACTCTTTTTGAAATAACAATCAAAACACTTGGATATTTAAGAATAATTAAGTAATTTTGCAGCATGAATCTAAAAGACAAGCGTATTGCCGTATTACTCAGTGGGGGTGTAGACTCCAGTGTAGTACTTTACGAGTTGGTCCGCCAGGGACTGCAACCCGACTGTTTCTATATCAAGATAGGCCCTGAGGAGGAAGAAGAGTGGGACTGCTCTTCCGAGGAGGACTTGGAGATGGCGACAGCCGTCAGCCACAAGTATGGCTGCC
>OMQN01000191.1 GCA_900313235.1 uncultured Prevotellaceae bacterium
GGGGAGCTTCCATTTCTGAGAGTTCCCCGTTGTCTCTTTTTCCCCCTATTCGCTCATGCTATAGGTGTGTACGCTGGAGCCTTGGGCAGAGGGCAGATAATTGATGCCCCACCAGCACATCTGCAAGAGGACGAAAGAGACGATGAGCATCCAGAGAGCAAGGCGCTCACGATGGTGTGGAAGGTTACGATAGTGCACATAGACAAGATAGGACAGCCAGGTGATGGCCGCCCACGTCTCCTTGGGGTCCCACGACCAGTAGTGTCCCCATGCCTCCTTGGCCCAGAGAGCACCGAAGAGCATGCCGATGGTAAGGAAGGCAAGGCCTACATAGACGAGATTATCGGTGATGTCTGATTCTTCATTAGCAATGGGCTGATTAGTGCTTTCCGTTGTTTTCTTTTTGATGAAAAGCAGATAGACGGCCATCACCGTAGCTGCACCAAGTACGGCGTATGCGAACATATAGACAATGACGTGAGGGGCGAACCAAGGACTCTGGAGGGCTGGCATCAGCGTCTTGTCGTGAATCTCAGGCTTAAACAGGTTCACGCAGATAAACACCAAGGCAAGAATCGTGGAAAACGTGAGTATCCATTTGTATTTCCATCGCGAATAGACAATGAAACCCGCCAATGGCAGGAAGAACGAATACCAGAGGCGTGTCTCACCCATTGTGCGAAGCGGCGGACGCTCCAGGGAAATCCACATGGAGAGAATAAACGAGAAGAAAACGACCAGTCCGACGATGGTTGCCGTATAGGCAAAACCAGTTTTTTCTTTCCATGCCGCCCATGCTCCTATAGCCCAAAGCAGGATTGCAGCCATTGCAAAATAAATAAATTGCTCCCAGCTCATGCGCGTCTCCTCCCTCCAATTACAAACATACAAACCGCTCCCGCCAGCATCATGTAGATGCCCGTATATACCAACGGCAACCAGGGGTCGCTGACGATCTCTAATATAGAAATCTGACTCTTAGCACCCATCTGCGTGTCGTAGCCGTATTGATAGATTTTCCAACCGTCCACCTCGTAAGGCTTGTTCACGTCAACCGTAGTCTCGATGTTCTTGCCCGTCTTGGTCAGGATCTGAATCTCTGAGGCAAAGCGCTTGGGGCTTCCGTCGTCGTAGGTCTCCATAATAAACTTCTTCAGTTCAATGGCTATGGGCATCTCCTTGACAACTCCCTGCTGAGTCAGCGCCCGCCATTCAGGCTCGCCAACGGTGGTTATCATCTTTACGCGTTGCATGTCGGCATTGCCAAGCGTGGCGGTAATAAGGGCTATAAAGAGGCCCAAGTGATTCAGCAGGAAAGGCACGTCGCGCTTCCATGAACTCAAGTGCATCAGCCGGCGTAAAATGATGACTCCCAGAATGACCGCTATATACACATAGATGAGCACGAAGGGCCAGAACGACAGCATATTGTTCAGCCAGGTGCCATCTTTCAGCTGGCGGGTGAGTCCCATGATGATGGTCAGCACTACGGCATACACCAATGCTGGTATGGCGGCCTGGTAAGTAGCATACACCCGCTTTCTTAATAAAAATAGGACGGCGATGATTGCCAGGAACCCTACCAATACAATGCCGTTGGCAGGCCAAGCAAACGAATCCCACGCTACATGACCGACGCTCAACTGTAGTGCCAGTCCTGCAATGATAAGGCCTCCTCCAATGAGGAAGCCTTCTTTCATATTCCAAGGTTTAGTCCACATATCCAAAGATATTTGCTGCAAAGGTACAACAAAAATCTTAGATTTCAATTAATTTGCCTTTTTTCTTTGCTTCCTCAATCCACTTGGGTTCGATTTCCTGTAGGAAGCGCTGTTTGTTCTCATTCAGTGCCTTCATGTCGAGGCCGATGGCAGCCTGAGCCTTTGCCTTGGTGCTATAGTCAGGCACGGGGATGGCATCAGTATGCCCATGCTTGGCTGCAACGCGGGCAATAAGCAGGCGGGCCTGCTGGGCGTAGTCAACCGAATGAGAGAGTAGGCGCACCACCTCTTGTGGTGCATGGAATGTGGCACCATGAGAGGCGATGGCATAGTCCCAACGCCACTGGCTCTTTCGGAGCAATGCCTGAATGGGAGTCAGCTCAGCCTCGGTAGCACCCTTGTCGATGATAAACTTTGTCTCGAAGTGGGCACGGGCAAGCTCTTGCTCGGCACGGGTGCGCACCTCGTTACACTTCTCCTGGCGCTCATACACATTTTGGCGCAACACCTCTGCATCCTGACGGTGACAGGTCTGGCAGCATCCTGACGGTGACAGGTCTGGCAGGTGCGATCAATCTTTGCCAATGGCGATTGTATCTGGTGGTCAGAGAACTTCACGCCGCCCTCCTGCTTATAGGGCATGTGGCAGTCTGCACACGACACGCCGCGCTGGGCATGTATGCCTTGTTGCGACATCTCCCAACCAGGATGCTGGGCCTTCAGAATCTTGGTCTTCGATAGCGGATGGATATAGTCGTAGAAACCAATCTCGTCGTAATAATCCTCAGCAGCCTCGCAGGTCAGCCCCTTGTCGTGCGGGAACACCAGGTAGTTTGCCTTGTTGGGCACACACCAGCGAGCACATCTCCTGCTGCGTGGCATTTTTCACGTTCAGGCCCCGACGGGCAAAAGCTTCGTAGAGGGCAGGACGGGCAGGACGCAGGTCCATAGTGCGCGCATCGTGGCAGTCGCTACAACCGATGGGGTTCACCTCTTCGGCACCCAGCTCGCTCCACTTCTTGGCATAGAAGTTAGCGGGGGCCATGACCGATTTCGAAGCGCTGAGCTCACGCATCATTCTTGGCACGTCAGGACCCTTACACGTCCAGCACGTCGCCGGTTGCATGTCTCCGGCAATGG
>OMQN01000167.1 GCA_900313235.1 uncultured Prevotellaceae bacterium
TCCGAGGAGCAGGTGCGGAGGGTGGGATGGAGCGAGAGATGGGGCATCAAGTGGCTTGTCACGTCTTCGACGCAGTCACCGCCACAGAAGTATACGCTCGACAGCGAACCGACAATCTCGCTGTATTGATAGCAGTATGACGTACAACGGGGACCCAGTACTTTGTCGATAACGGGGCCGACGTAACGGGAAAATAGCTCTCTCACATGAAATATTCCTCCAAAAGGAGTGATTTTCTCAGATTTTATGCTTATATTTGCCATGCCATTGATGATTTTGCTTGTCTTGAATTGCAGCACTAAGGTAAGTGAAAAATCAGACATGGCAAAATCCTGAGCAACTTTTTGTTGCTCAGGAACTTATAAAAAAAGTTTAACTAAAGTGCTGCGGAATTTAGATAATCATAAGAATCCGATGCAAAGATTCGGTTTCTTTTGAAATTAATTGTTGTTTTTAAAAAAAATACTTATATTTGCAGCAAAACAACAACATTTATTAAACTCATGTGAGATGAAGACTGAATTCAGAGAAGAAGGCCAAAACTATGTGATGACCTTAGAAGGTCGCCTCGATACGCTGTCGTCACTTCAGGTGGGACGCGACATGCGGGTACTCTATGACTGTGAGGGCCATGACATCATCCTCGACTGCACGAATCTGGAATATATCACCAGCAGCGGCATGCGTCTCTTCCTCGACTTGCTGAAGGTAGCCAGGAGCAAGGGCAGCAAGTGTACGCTCGTAGGTTTAAATAAAGAGATTTATGAAGTGTTAGACGAGGTGGGATTCATTAATCTTTTTGAAATACGCGAAACTCTATGACGGAAGAAGAAGTCAAGCAGATGCAAGCCGAGATTGAGCGCCTGAGAGCCGACAACGCACGATTGCAGTCTGAGATGATACGTCTGGTGAGCCGTAACCTCGACCTCAGTGAACGATTAGAGGTAGATGTGGAGATGCGCCGCCGTGCTGAAGTGGCGCGGATATTGATGCAGGAGAATATCGAGCGGCAACGCAATGCCGACTTGCAGGACGACAGTCAGCTGCTGGCCTTAATAGACCTGCGGCTTGAAGAGAAACGCTACCACCTGAACCCCGACTTCAACAGCCGGAAGTTGGCTGAACTCCTCGGCATCAGTCACGAACGTCTCGCGCGGCTCTTCCGCAACAAGTCTATCTACCGTACACCGGAGGCCTACATCGACAACCTGCGCACGATGAACGCCATGCGAATGCTGCGCACCCAACTCAACTATAGCATTGCAGCCATTGCCGAGGCTTCGGGCTTCAACCATGTGCGCACTCTGCAGCGCCGCATCATGGATGTAGCAGGCATGACACCGGCAGATTACAGAGCCCTCTTCACACGGGATATGTAAGCGATTATTCTTTCGATTATTATTATGAAATCCATTTCCAGTCGACTCACACTACGCATCATGATTGTGGTACTGGCAATGATGGCCGTCATTGCCGGTGTGGTGTATTTCACTGTTGGGGAGTATATGGACGACGAAGCTGAGCAGCGTTTTCAGATCGTGGTGACGAGGGCGCATAGGGAGGTACAGCGCAGATTGTCGGAAGTCTATGTGGCAAACATCAATAACGTACATGAGATAGAGCGCGACATTGATAATCCAGACAAACTGTCCGACCATCTCGAGCGTATCGTCAGGCTGAACCAGAGCATCGTCAGTTGCGGGCTGTTGTTCGTTCCCGACTATTATCCTGAGAAAGGCCGCTTCTTCGTTCCCTTTGCCACCCGCGACATGAAAGGAGCGGTCAGCGTGATGCGCATTGACAGCGTATATCACGATTACTTCAACGAAGACTGGTATGTAGAGCGGATGAAGAGCGATAGTGCCGACTGGGTGGATCCCTACTTCGAGGATCCGCTGCTGACGACCAATATAGCGCCGAGGTTGCTGACCACACACGCTATACCCATCCACAACCGTGAGGGACGACCTGTGGCTCTGCTCTGTGCAGACCTCTCGCTGGAGTATATGAGAAATGATATGCTGGAGAAAGTACAACAAGGGAAAAAGCACTATGAGCAGCACCAGAAGCATCAGTCCTACTGTTGCATCATCGACCGCAACGGCCGTTTCATTCTCCATCCTGACAAGGAACGCATGCTGAAAGACACGCTCGATGCAAACGTGACTCTCAAAGGTATGCAGGGTGCGGTATCTGCCGTCGTTGACGGAGTGCCATCGTGGGTGTGCTATCGCACCGTCAAATACGCGGAGTGGACCATCATGATGGTGGTACCCGAAGACTTGATACAGCGGCACGGACGCATGCTGAACATCATCATCCTGGCGGTTATGCTCATCGGTTTGGCAGCTATCTACCTGTTCTGTCGCCAACAGATCAGAAAAGTTACATCTCCTCTGCACCGCTTCGTCCGTTCGGCAGAAGAGGTGGCAAAAGGAAACTTCAATGCCCCGCTACCCGACATCAGGGACGACGACGAGATACGCCTGTTGCACGACTCGTTTGGCAATATGCAGCAGTCGCTCAGCCTGTATATAGAAGAACTGAAGACGACGACCGCCCAGAAATCTGCCATCGAGAGCGAACTGAACATCGCCAGAGACATCCAGAATTCGATGGTACCCAGTACCTTCCCCAATCGTGAAGGTCTTGATATGTATGCCTCGATGACTCCCGGCAAGGGTGTTCCTGCCGCGTTGGTGATGATGACCGTCTGCGGAGCCTTCCGTCTGCTGGCAGAGAGTGAGTCGGAACCTATGCATATCGTCAGTCGCATGAACGATATGATGACACGCGACAGCAGCATAACAATCTTCGTCACCTTCTTCGCTGGTGTGCTCGACCTCAATACCGGTCACCTGCGTTACTGTAATGCAGGACATAAAGCACCGCTTGTCAACGGAGAGCCCCTTCCCGTCGATAAGAATCTGCCCATGGGTGCCATACCCGGCTGGGAATATACGACACAAGAGGCCGACCTCGCCCCGGGTAACACGCTCTTCCTCTATACCGACGGTCTGGACGAGGCAGAAAATGCCCAACGCCAAATGTTTGGAAAGAAACGGATTCTTGAGGTGATACAAAACACCTCACAGGAGCCCCGCACGCTCATCGAACGTATGACGCAGGCTGTCGCCGACTTCGTGGGCGACACAGAGCAAAGCGACGATCTCACTATGCTTTGCCTTAGCCTGAGTAAATTATAGAGGTCTTCTCATCTCCGAGTTGTACCCGCTTTCCTTATTGCAATAGCACAATTCCTTATGAGAATCAGGAACGCTTCTTAATGAAGTCAGAAGGAGTAACGCCAAAGTGCTTCTTGAACTGGCGTGTGAAGTGTTGGGGATAGTCGAAGCCAAGACTTTCGGCTGTCTCTGAGATGGTGGCTCCACCAATCAGGAGCTGCTGGGCACGTTGCATGATGAAACGGCGGATATGGGAGGTTGCAGAGTTGCCCGTCAGTTCACGGATCAGGTCACCGAAATAGTTGGGCGACAGGAACAGTTGTTGGGCACAGTATTTCACGGTGGGCAGCCCCAGTTTTTGCTGTAGACCTTCGTCATAATAATTCCGCAAGAGATGCTCGAAACGGGGCAGCAGATCGGAGTTTGTTGAAGTGGCAGACGTGGAGAGTTGGAGCGCGTAGTAGCGTGCCACGAGTTCCAGCACCTGTTCTATCTGTGAGGTAACGATGCGCAGGGTGTGACTGTCCTCATCGTGAAGCAGCTCCTTGCGAATTGCGTCCAACAAGGTAACGATGCTTTGTCGTTGTTCAACTGTCAACAGCAGGGCTTCGCTGGTGGTATAGGAGAAGAAATGATAGTCGGCCATGCGACGGCCAAGTTCGGTGTTACGCAGCAGTTCGGTATCAAATAGCAATGCCCAGCCCTTGGTATGTATTTCCTCACCCATGTCGGTCTTGCCACCTATTTGGCCGGGAGCCACGCACATCAGCGCATGACGATGCAGGACGTATTGCAGTTGTCCGTACGACAGATCTTCCAGTTCCTCATCACCGATAAACATACCATACACATCGTAGTTGTTAAGCGAGTGGCGGCAGTGCTCCAACTCATCGTAGTGGATGACTGAGACGAGCGGATGCAACTCCGGTGCACCTATGTACCGGGCATAGTCGTTGACGTGGTGAACCCTTAATATCTTCTCCATAACTGCTACAAAGATACGATTAAGTGAGCAAAAATACACATTATTTTCGATGAAAAAACGAAAAAACTGCTAAATCCGTAAAATGGGTTGATTTATCAGTAAATCGGTTAGGCTATGTATCACCGATTCACCGTAACTTTGCGGTCGAATTAACATTCAACAGCGAAACTCGGCGGCGCCTCGGCATAGCTCAAGCAAGCTTGGCTCTGCTCTCGGCTTGCACGAGCTTTGCACTATCAAATCAAAAAACGATAAGAAGATATGAGTAAGATCGCATTAGGAACCTGGGCTTGGGGCGCAGGAGCATTCGGTGGAGATGCCGTATTTGGAAGCAAGACTGACGTAGAGAACCTGAAGCCTGTGTTTGACGCAGCCATGAAATCAGGATTGAACCTTTGGGACACAGCTACCGTCTATGGCATGGGTGAGTCGGAGAAGATTCTCGGACAGTTGGCTCATGGCTACAAGCGTGAGGACGTGCAGATTTCCACAAAGTTTACCCCACAGCTTGCC
>OMQN01000163.1 GCA_900313235.1 uncultured Prevotellaceae bacterium
CCCTCCATTACAGAGAGGGGTTGGGGGAGGGTCTTCTCCGTAGTGTTGCCTGGCGACTGCGTGTCGTCGAACAGACCGTCGATATTCAGGTCGATGCTCAGACGGCCCACCTTGCCATTGTAGTATGCATTGAAGATATGCTTCGTAAACATGTCTTCTTGGATGATATGGCTCTCTGAGCGCTCTTTGAAAATGCTGTTCTCATAACTGTCGGTATAGAACATGCTGTTGAAGTCACCACTCGGATGACGATCGTACTTATAGAAAGCTCCGAAGCTGTGGTTCTCGTCCAGCATATAGTTCACCTGTAACTGCGGCGACCAGCCTTTCCAGATGTTTTTCGACTCCTGCGTGCTGACGCCCTCGATTTTATCTGGTCCGGCATAGTAGGTCAGGGTGTTTTCCTGCAACGACTTCGTGTGACCGTAGCGGCCTGCCCAGAACGAGGCCGTGACGTCGAGACCGCCAGTGCGGTAGTTCACATCAAGATTATTGGTCAAAGTATGGTCATACTGATATATACCACTGAGGTTATCCTGAAAACTAATTCCTTCACCCTGTGCCTTCTTCAGCGTGATACGGACTACGGCTTTTGTGGCAGCGGCATAGCGGGCGCCGGGGTTCTGAACCACATCAACATGCTGAATCTGATCGGAGCGCAGACGAGAGAGTTCCTTCACATCCTGCACACGGCGCCCGTTGATATACACCTCGGCATCGCCGCGCCCCAGCACCTTGACGGCACCGTCGCGCTCAGCTTCAAGCGAGGGAATCTTTGACAGGGCATCGCTCACCGTTCCGGCTTTCTCAAGAATCGTTCCGGCCACGGTGGTGCGCATGGCATCACCCTTGGCGTGAGTCTTTGGCAGTTGGCTCTTCACCACTACCTCGCCGAGTATCTGCGTGTCTTCCTTCATCTGGATGGTCAGCCCCTCGCCAGCGTTTATATATAAGGTCTGATAACCCACGCTGCTCACCTTAAGCACGCCATTGTTAACATTCGTCGCAATCTTGAACACACCATGCTCGTCGGTCATCGCACCTTGTACGAAAGCCGAGTCTGGCAGCGACAGCAGCACCACATTCACATAGGGCATCGGTTCGCCCTTCTCGTCGATCACTCGTCCGCCCCAGTCCTGTGTCTTAGCAAACGACATCATCGTCATCATCATTGCAGCCATCAGTACTGCAAATCTTAAACTTACTCTTTTCATCTTAAATACTTAACTCTTAATTCTTGATATCCACGCCACCGAAGAAATTGCTTGCAATGATGTGGATGGTTGGGGCTGTGGTGTCGGCTTGGGTTTTAGCATGATTGCCCACACCGCCGATGAAGCTTTGGCTTTTTACCTTTACGTTGACCGTCGTGGGCACGAAGAGTTCGATGCCGCCGAAAAAGGTGTGGATGTCGATCTCCTCGTACTCAGTAATCACGGCCTCACGCAGGTCTAGTCGGATACCACCACAGAAAGCATCGAGCCGGGCACCGTGGAAGGTCTCGCCATGATAGACGTACTCGTCGCCACCATAGTGAACCGAACAGCGGATACGCTTGCCGTCCTCGCCGATGGGTAGCGGGCGCTGCAGCCATTGGTCGGGGTCGCGACGGTAGCTGTCGATGATCAGATGTACACCCACATATAATAATATGAAGATGCAGAAATACATGGCCCACGGGCCTTCCGACATCGTTTCAAACCAACTCCAATGGAGTATGCCCCACAACGTACCGAGCTTCAGCAGACTGGCTACAACAAATAGAATGCCGATAACAGTTCTTGGTTTCATAATCATATTTCTTTTAAACGATTCTTGCAAAATTGCACTGCAAAGGTACGGTGTACTTCTTAACCCTCCAAATTCCTGGGATAAACGGTATGGAAATGTGACGGATGGTGTGACGAATGGCAAAAATGTGATGAATGGTTTGGGTTTTCGTTCGTTTCTTTGTACCTTTGCGGTTAGTATGAATCAAGGACGTTCAGAAACGATAACGACGAGAATTATCAGCACCACGTTTATCGTGGTGGCGCTGGCTGTATTCAAACCTTTCGGATTAGATACATGGCAGTGGCAGTGCTATGTGCATCTGATAGCTTTGGGGGTGATTGGTTTCTCGATCTGCATGATGACGGACATTATCCTAAGGTATATCGTCAAGATGCCGAGATCGTTCAAGAAAGGCGTCGAATACATCATCCGCCGCAATCTCTGGTTTCAGCTTATCAATACGCCGCTTGTGGCGCTGGGCATCTGTCTCTACCGCCACTTCGTGTTGAACGACCGTGTAGAGGGTAATCAGTTTTCTGTAGTCAATTTCCTTGAAACCCTTGTCATCATCGCCTTCTGCTCCTTCGCCATCGGACTATACTGGCGTTTCAAGTTCCGAAGCAAGTATCTTGCGATGGAACTGGAAGAAACGAGACTGCTGAACGAGGAGTTGAAAGAGTTGCAAGAGAAATCCTTGCTAAGTATTTCTTCGGACAGTCAAACAGTTGATACAAATGTCAATTCCGAGGTTCGCAAGCAGGATATTTCTGCGGTGAACGAAGTGAAAGAACTGAGCGAGAAGCCACACCCGCAGGAGCTTACCCTCACAGGCACGACCAACGAATCGGTGACGCTCCAGATTTCCCACCTATTATATATTGAGGCCGTGGGCAACTATATGAAGGTCAGCTATCTGCACAACGAGCAAATACGTACTGATATGCTTCGCGCCACGATGAAACAGA
>OMQN01000184.1 GCA_900313235.1 uncultured Prevotellaceae bacterium
GATTTCCACTTCACCGTCAATCACGTCGGTGTACATCTCCGGAGCTGCAAAGATGGGGGTGCGTGCCTGTGTCGTGCGGTAGACTTTGGCATCTTTCTCCATCAATACCGAAATGCCGAAGTCGCCCAGCACAAGCTGTGAATGGTCCTTGTCTCTGAAGAAATAATTGGCTGGCTTGATGTCTTTATGAAGAATACTGTTGCGATGGCAATAATCCAGCGCAGCGGCAGCCTGAAGGGTGATGCGACGGAACTTATTGAAATCACCGTCCAGATGATACTCCTGAAGGGTGCCTCCCTGCAGATACTCCATCAGTTCATAGCAGCGGTGCTTTCCGTCTACATACATCTTGCCGAAATCGTAGAGCTTGACCACCATCTCGAACTGAAAGCTGTAGATGCGTCGCATCAGCTTCTTGTTGATGTCATAATTGGGATAATAGACCTTCAGCACATATTCCTTTCCTCCATGATTCACCAGAAAGACCTGAGCCTCGCCAGAGTTCTCGCTCAAAGAACGCACGAGCCAATACTGTTCGCCTTTCAGTGTGAACACCTGCCCTGTGTGCTCAACGGGCGCATTATCCACAGGCTTTTGCCCGTCTATTCGCAAGGTGTTGTCAACAGGATTGCCAGCATTTTGTCGGGCAGAGTAGGCTACTGTTTTATCGGCAACGATCGTCCGGTCGGCTAGTACTGTCCGATCGGCTATCACCGTTCGGTCGCCGGCCATCGGGCCACCAAGAATAGGCATATCCATTCCACCACGTGTGGTCTGGTCCATATCATTAATGCTATCGCTCATGAAGATTTAAGAATAAAAATTACAGATCGTCTTTGATTTCTTGTTTGCTTCCCTTGCCTAAGATCACCCATTTGCCGCCCATCTGCGGCTTTGCACAACCACACGGACTGCTATGCATGGCATGTTTCCAGTTGCACACCCAGGCAAGTCTTACTCCGGCAGGTTTCTGCGCCATAGCATAGTTGCGCACGTGTACTGGCGACGGCGAGGATGGAATCTGCATCTTTTCCAGCAATGCCGCCAGTTGTTCAAGCTTTTCGTTCTTCTTTGCCTTCAGTTCTTCCTTCGACATGCGCATCTTTTCAACCTTCGGAATAATGGGCGAGGCAATGCCGTTGTCCTGGGCCAGAAGCCTCAACACGCGTTCGCGAAACTGTTGCATAGCCAGGTCGCGGCTAGCATCTCGCTCCGTCTCGTAAGGCTGTTCCATCGTCAGCTCGTCGTATTCGCGAGCCAGTTTTACCATTTCCTGATATTCTGGCATCTGCTTTACCTGCGCCAGCAGCAGACGAGCCTCATCGGTCAACGGTGTTCCGCATTGTTTGCAGAATGCAAAGTCGTTCAGCGTGTGGCAGGTGGGACAGACGATACCTCCACGCGGTGAACCGCACTCCGGGCAGAATGAGTCTTCCTGCCTCAGGGGCGAGCCGCAGAACGAGCAAACGTCTTTTCGTATATAATGATGGCACACTTCGCAGAAGTCGGCATCGGCATCAATCGCACATCCACAATGAGGACACACAGCACCTTTCAGATGTGCGCCACACGAAGCACAGTTCTGGGCATCCTCTGCGTTCATGGCTCCACAGTTGGGACACACTACTGCGCCCTGCTGCTGAACCTGTTGCAGCTGTTGCGATGTCTGAATGTCGGGTGCTTTCTGTACCCTTTGACGCTGGCCGAAGTCAGTGCCCTGAGTTCTTTCATCGGTCATAACAACACATTTTAGCTAAAATATTTTGCAAAGATAATGAAAACAGATGAAACAAACGAAAAAACCGCCGCAAAATTTGCGACGGTCTTGCATATTTTCTGAACATTTTTACCACAATGGCAGACGCTTGTCCTTGGGCAGATACATTTTGTCGCCTTGTTTCACGCCAAAAGCATCGTACCACGCGTCAATATGGGGCAATGCTCCATTGACACGCCACATGCCCAGTGAGTGGGGATCGCTCTTGGTGCGGTTCCTGATTTCTGCCTCTGTGATGTTGTGTGCCCACACT
>OMQN01000183.1 GCA_900313235.1 uncultured Prevotellaceae bacterium
ATTAACATAGGTTTGAACTTCCGTTCTTCAAAACAGGGTGGCTTTACAGGCACAGGTGTCAACAATAAGGACGCCAATGCCGTGAACAGCGGTTCTGTCTATGAGAACCAGACTCGTAACTGGGCTGTTGAAAACCTGCTCACTTATGATCGCACCTTCGCAGAGAAGCACAATCTAAATGTCGTGGCTATGTATTCAGCTGAGCAGACCACATATGAACAGTCAGGCGGTCGTGCACAAGATATTCCTGCCGACTATCTTCAGTACTACAATCTGGCAGCAGCTACAGGTGAGGCACTGCTTGACGGCTATAACTACTGGCAGAGTGGCTTGATTTCCTGGATGGGACGTGTGATGTACTCTTATGACAATAAGTACATGATTTCAGCTGCCCTCCGTTCCGATGCTTCTTCTCGTCTGGCAAAAGGCCATCAGTGGCACACTTATCCCGCAGTCAGCGCAGGTTGGAACATTGCTCGTGAGGAATTCATGGAGAGCACTAAGTCGTGGCTCGACAATTTGAAGTTACGTGTTGGTTACGGTGAGACCTCTAACCAGAGCATTAATCCTTATTCTACGCTGGGTACGCTGGCTGTTCGTAACTACAACTTCGGTGACAGCTACAAAGCAGGTTACTATGTGACAGGACCAGCCAATAGTGATTTGGGTTGGGAGTATTCCAAAACATGGAACTTCGGTTTGGATTTCTCACTCTTCAAGGGCCGCCTCTCTGGATCGTTTGAGTATTATACCCAGAAGACCAAGGATATCCTGCTCGATGTCTCTATGCCTTCTACCTCTGGTGTAAGCAGTTATACAGGCAATATCGGTAGGACGGAGAACAAAGGTTGGGAATTGGCATTGAACGGCATTATCCTCGACAATAAGAACGGTTGGAACTGGGAGGCTGGTATCAATCTCTATGCTAACCGCAATAAGCTGACAGAATTGGCTTCAGGTGAAGACCGTGATGAGGCAAACCGCTGGTTCGTTGGACATCCCATTGATGTTATCTACGACTATGAGTACGAAGGTCTGTGGCAAGTTGGCGAAGAGGCAGCCATGAACATTCTGGAACCAGGTGGCAACGCGGGCATGATTAAAGTGAAGTATACTGGTGATTATGATGCAAATGGTCTACCTACCCGTCAGATTGGTCCTGAGGATCGTCAGATTATGGATATGGAACCTGATCTTCTAGGTGGTTTCAACTCGACGGTTACCTATAAGAATTTCGACTTTACTGTCATCGGAGCCTTCCAGATTGGTGGCAAGTTAATCTCGGCCATCCACTCTGCCAACGGCTATCTGAACATGTTGGATGGTCGTCGAAACAATATTGATGTCGATTACTGGACAGAAGAGAATACAGGTGCCAAGTATCCGAAACCTGGTGGTATCATGAGTAGTGACAACCCCAAGTATGGTTCGACTCTTGGTTACTTTAACGCAGGCTATCTTAAGATTCGTGCTATCACCTTAGGTTACGACTTTGCCAAGCTAAAACCTGTCAAGGACTTCGGTATCAGTCGTCTGCGTCTCTATGCTACCATTCAGAACCCGTTCGTGCTCTTTTCACCGTTCAACAACGAGAGTGGACTTGATCCTGAGACCAACTCTTGGGCAAACGAGAACACTGCTGTGGCTTATGGTGAGTACTCTGGTAAACATAAGATGCCAATCGTGGGTTACAATACTCCTTCGACTCGTAATTTCTTGATCGGTGTCAATGTGGCATTCTAAATAGTAGTTGGAGAAGTCAAGTTGTTAACTAGTAAAGAATAAAAGAATAATAGTATATGAAAACGAAAAGTATTAAATATATCCTTGCTGCGGGCTTGGTTTGCTGTGGACTTTCTACAGCACTAACCTCCTGTAACGATGTTCTCGATGAGGAACCGCGCAGCACTTTTGACCCATCGTTCTTCACGACGAAGAAGGGTATAGAGGGCGGTTTGACATCGCTTTATGCTCATTTACGCTATTTCTATGGCAACGGTTATTGGCTGAATGCCTGCGAGACGGGTACTGATGAGTACACTTACGGA
>OMQN01000162.1 GCA_900313235.1 uncultured Prevotellaceae bacterium
CACCTACAAGCCCGCCCCCATCGAGACCAAGCAGTGCTTTGGTGTGACCTTCGAACAGGGCCGCAACGAGATCAAACTCGACGACCCCGCACTCTTCGAGAACATCCCCACACAGAACAAGACATTCCCTGCTGATGCCAAGCGCGACCTGATCATCGCGCTCATCACACTGAAATACACCCAGTCAAACTCTGTCTGCTACGTCAAGGACGGTCAGGCCATCGGTATCGGTGCTGGTCAGCAGAGCCGCATCCACTGTACCCGTCTGGCAGGCAACAAGGCAGACATCTGGTGGCTGCGCCAGCACCCGAAGGTGATGAACCTGCCCTTCAAGGAGGGTATCCGCCGTGCTGACCGCGACAACACCATCGATGTATACATCTCTGAGGACGAGCACGACGACGTACTGCGCGACGGTGCTTGGCAGCAGTTCTTCACCGAGCAGCCTGAGGTACTGACGATGGCAGAAAAGAAAGAGTGGATTGCCAAGAACACCAAGGTGGCTCTCGGCTCTGATGCTTTCTTCCCCTTCGGCGACAACATTGAGCGTGCCCACAAGAGTGGCGTAGAGTACATTGCTCAGGCTGGCGGCTCTGTTCGCGACGACCATGTCATCATGACCTGCGACAAGTACGGCATTGCTATGGCATTTACAGGAGTACGTTTGTTCCATCATTAATTCAAATATGAGTAAGGAGAGTGATTTCCAGGAGATTCTGGAGAATGGCATTAACTTCGGTCGTGGCGGTGGTCCCCGTAAGGAGGATGACAAAGTAAAGACCAAGGCCAAGAAAAAGAAGTATATCACTGGTGCTCACGGTAGTGGCTCTGCCAAGCAGAAAGCCAAATACCGTGAGCAACGGGCCAACAGGCATAAGTGATGGATGATGTAAGACGTAAGATGTAATACCAAAACTAACAACTAATGAGAAAAACTATTCTAACAATCCTGCTGGCTACTGCCATGACAGCAGCCGGTCAGAAGTATGTGGGCGGCGACATCTCCATGCTTCCTGAATACGAGAAGTATGGTGCTCAGTATTATGACAAGAGTGGCAATGCCATCACTGGCGATATGATTGCCTACTTTAAAGAGCAAGGTTGGAACGCCATGCGAGTACGCCTCTTTGTAGATCCGTCGAAAGCATCGGAAACACATCAAAGAGAGGGTGTGCGCCAAGACCTCGAATATGTTAAGAAACTAGGTAAGCGCATCAAGGACGCTGGTCTTACCTTCCTGCTAGATTTCCATTATAGTGACACATGGACGGATCCTGGCAAGCACTCCACGCCAAGCGCGTGGACTAGCAGCGACCCTGATGTTCTTGCCCAAAATGTCTCTGATTATACAAAAGACTGCCTTCAGGCATTGATAGACTATGGTGCAACACCTGACTTCATCCAGACTGGCAATGAGATTACCACAGGTATGCTTTGGCCTACAGGTGAAATAAGCAAAGGAGGCGACACATGGAATAATCTTGGCAAGTATCTTACAAGTGCCATAGCAGCCTGTCGTGAGAAATGTCCTCAAGCAAAGATTGTTATCCACACAGAAATGCACAATGCTTGGTCAGTCACAAATTTCTACAAGACACTGAAAAATTATACCAACGACTACGACGTGATAGGTCTAAGCTACTACCCACACTTTCATGGCACGCTGACCACGTTGAATGGAGTGCTCAATACATTGGAAACTAGTTATCCCGACAAGAAAATCCAAATTGTCGAGACAGCATACTACCGTAAATGGTATCCCGACGATGCGACATACCCTATTTCAACATTCCCCGACTGGCCAGCAACTGAGACAGGACAACTACAGTTCACCAAAGACTTTATTGCCTTCCTCAACCAACATGCCAGCATTAATGGTCTTTACTGGTGGGCACCTGAATGCAATGAATACGGAGTTGATCCCAACAATCCCGTCACATCAACTTGGTGCAATTACAGCCTATTCGACAATGAAACAGGTCGTGCAATGAAAGCACTCTACGAGCTCCAGTCTTTTACAGGTAGCGCTGTTGAAGACCCAGATGTCACAGACCAATATCTCATCAATGCAAGGTTCGACACAGACATCAACGGATGGACAAATACGGGAGGTACAGCCCAATGGAAGCAAAACACATGGGCACCGCTCTCCAACTACTGCGAATTTGCATGGACGGGTAGTGCCATCGTCAATCAGGAAGTGGTACAGTCGCCCACCCTGCCAACAGGAACGTATAAGCTGAGTGTCAACTGCGCCTCTGACAACGGAGCCACTGGTATTCTGCTCATTGCTGGAGACCAAAGTATGAAAATGGTTGGAACTGGGAACGTGGAGACTGCTACCGTTGAATTTACCGTAACGAATGCCACTCCCGTCAAGTTGGGGCTAAAGCTGCAGAATACGACAGCCACATGGGTCAACTTCGACAATTTCATGTTACTAAAGGAAACTACCAGTGGTATTGAAGCCATCAACAAACCATTTACCATGAACCAGCATGCTTGGTACACGCTGAATGGTCGCAAACTGAACAGAACGCCACAAACGAAAGGTATCTACATCAACAACAACCAGAAAATAATTGTCCGCTGACGAGTGACACTTTTTTCTGTAACAACGTTCACTTTTCCCTATCATCAATAAAACGCGGGCTGAAGTAACAATGCTTCAGCCCGCAAGGTTAATAATCAGAATGAGTCAAAGAACCGTTCCGTGGTCTATGCGTTTTCAATCAAACCTCCCTTTGATTGACTGTCCCTTCTATGTTGCAAACCAAATAATTGGTTCATATTTTAGCATTGTTTAATCGTTTTATCTTTGTTTTTACTTTAATTTACTACTTTCCAGTCAAG
>OMQN01000158.1 GCA_900313235.1 uncultured Prevotellaceae bacterium
TGACACCAGCCGTACCAGAGCCTTTCTTGGTGGTGACGAGGATAACGCCATTGGCACCACGCGTACCGTAGATGGCTGCAGAACCAGCATCCTTCAGGATAGTGATAGACTCAACATCCTGAGTGGCAATGTTGCGGAGGTCACCACCTGCAATACCGTCGATAACCACCAGCGGACCATTGCTGGCAGAAAGCGAACCAGCACCACGCACCTGGATATCAGTCATGGCGTTGGGGTTGGCATCAGCAGAAGAGGCCACATTGAGACCAGCCACCTTACCGGCTACCAGTGCCATAGCGTCGCTAGCGGCACCCTGATTGAACTGATCCTTGGAAATCTGAACCACAGAGCTGGAGATTTCCTTCTTGGCCATAGAGCCATAACCTACGACGACAACCTCATTGAGTTGGGCAACGTCTTCTTTCAGCGTCACCTGCATGCCATCCTTGGCAGCCACCTCCTGGGGGGTGTAGCCAATGTAGGTAATAACGAGTTTGGCACCAGACTGACACTTCAGCGTGAAGTTGCCGTCGAAGTCAGTCACCGTACCATTCGATGTTCCCTTGACAACAATGGAGGCACCGATAACAGCCTCACCCATGTCGTCTTTCACCTGACCATTGATGGTGGTCTGTGCAGAAACATCCAAGGCAAAGAACACTACCGCCAGCATCAAGAGCAAGCGATAACAAAGATTTCTTGATCTTTTCATCTTCATTTTGGTTTTTGTTAATAATTTTGTTGGTTATAGTATTAAAAAAGTCATCTTTTCTCTATTCTAACAGCGGCGCCTCCACTACGGGCCAGCTTCAGCTGCAGGGTATCCTTGCTGGTAACCACCTGTTGGCGAATAGTCATCGCATAGGGATTGTGCTCATAGTCGGCATCGGCAGCATCCTCGTAGATGATGGCGCAATAGGTGGCATCAGCGTCCAGAAAGTCGAGCGACACATTGAGGTGGCGTGATTCTTCATTGGTGATGCTGCCAATGAACCAGCGGTCACCGCCACGTTCCTTACGGGCTATCGTGATGTACTTTCCTATCTCTCCATGGGGGACGAGGGTCTTGCTCCACGTCGTCGGACAGCTCTCAATGAACGACAGGGCGGGCTGACCTTCGTAGTTTTCGATGGCGTCGGCAGCCATCTGCGCGTGCCAGGAACGATCTCAGAGAAGTTGAAGATGGCCGGGGTGAAGTCGGTGGGACCTGCCAAGCCGCGCGTGAAAGGCAGTGTAACGGTGTGGGCAGGAGGATTGCCTCCTCGTCTGTCCCAAGCGTTATACTCTTGTCCACGCACACCTTCCTGTGTCATCAAGTTGGGCCAGGTGCGCTGGATGCCTGTGGGCATGGCGGGCTCGTGGTTGTCAATCATGATATGGTGCTTGGCGGCACACTCTATGACGCGGCGATAGTGGCGGATGCCATACTGTGACTTAGCCAGTTCCTTGCCATCAAAGAGATGGCCCACATAACCAGTCTTCACAGCACGGATGCCCATCTTGCTGAACCAGGCAAAGGCTGCGTCCATCTGACTCTCTAACAACTGGGCGTTGCCCCAGGTTTCGGTATGGCCAATGAAGCGTACGCCTTTGGACAGTCCGTAGCGACACACCTCCTCCATGTCGAAGTCTGGGTACGATTGGAGGTAACTGATTTTCTCGCCCTTGCCCCAGCCAGGGTTCCAACCTTCTGCCAATACGCCGCTAAAACCGTGGCGAGCAGCAAAGTCCATATATTTTTTGACGTTTTGTGTGGTTGCTCCATGTGTGGGGCCCATCTCCCACGTGTTCTGCTTTTTGTGAATGCTCCACCAAATACCAATATAGCGGCCAGGCTCTATCCACGACGTATCGTCAATGCGTGAAGGCTCGTTCAGATTAAGCATCAGGCGTGAGGTCAGCAGTCCACCAGCTGTCTTGCTGATAATCATAGTGCGCCAAGGGGTCTTCTTCTCGCCCTGAGCATAAACCTTTACCCCACTCTGCCAAGGGGTTAGGGCCGCACGCAGCGACACACCTTCTTGAGAACAGGCTCCTTGGGCTGCCAACTGTCCCTCGTGGTTGATGGCTAAATTCAAACTGGCATAGTCCTCCAGAGCAGCCTCGTGGATTGCCAGAAAAAGATGGGGCTCATATTCTATAGTAAGAGGTGTGCACACTGTATCTTTCTGGCTGAGCAAATCCCGTGTATAAATGCCCTCGAAATACTCAGTATGATTAGAGGGGATAGACCACGCATTGGCATCGTGAGCGAGACGGAACTCTGTCAACTCGTCCATGATCATATATTCCTTACCTTTATTATAATCTGGCAGTACATATCTGAATCCGAAGCCGTCGTTAAAAACACGGAAGACGACTTGCATCGTGCGGCCTGCCTGCTCTTTATAGCTGACTGTCAGTTCGTTGTAGTTGTTACGTACGGCATCGTCCTCGCCCCAGAGCTGCTGCCAGGTCTCATCTTTCGACGAACGGCTTACTGCCCTCACCCGCGTACGGGTTCCGATCTCACCATCAGCAAGAACGAAACCCAGACGCGAGGGGCTAACAACCTCCTTACCTTGATAACTAACCTTGTAGAATGCTTGTTTGGACTTCACACCGACAGTCACCATCACGGCTCCGTCGGGTGAAGTAACAAACTCATGTGCGTTACAAACGGTAACGTCCATACTAACCATTGTACTAACTATTACTAACAAACTAACTATAAATCTTTTCATCGTTATAGGATTAGAGTTTACACCCTTATTTTGGTTTTCGGTTGCAAATGTAGGAGGTATTTTACTACCCTCCAAGCACAACAAACAAAAATCAAAATCGCGAAAACAGTAAATAACTAATTTCCAATACGTTGCATTTTGAAACAAGAGAAGAAATCTAAACGTTTTCAATCCTTTATAAGCCTAAAAAGCGTCTTAATATTTGGAAGTGTAAGAAAGAATCTGTATCTTTGCCAACCGAAATCTGAAACCAGACAAAATATGAAACGTACATGGTTCATCTTACTTCTGTGCATCCAAGCGCTTGGTATCACAGCAAGAAGCAACAAAGAGCTATACAAGACGCTTGACAGTCTCATCAGTTGCTACAACAAGCTGACGGCAGAGAAAGAACAGCGCATCAATAGCATCAAACAAAGCACGGGAAGCATTGCACTGACCCCAGAGCAGACTTATGACCTCAACATGAGGCTGTACGACGAATACATGGCCTACAGGTTTGACTCTGCCTACTACTATATCAACAGGAATGTACAGGCACTGCGTGGCACTGCCGACAGACAGCGTTTTGCTGCCAGCGCTATTCGTATGGCACACATTCTGTCGGTTTCCGGACTATTCGGACGCGTACATAACCTGTTGGGCGAGATAAACCCTGACTCGCTGAGCGACGAACAAAAGATTGCCTACTACAATCAGCAGAGCGAGCTGAACCTCTACCGCTCGGAGATGGCACAGTATACGGACTATTTCACAGATTATATCCAGCAGGCACAGTACTATCGGCAGTTGATCATCCAGATAGCTCCACAAAACAGCCAGGACTATATCTTCAACCAGGCGACCTACGCCAGCGAACAGGGAGATAACGACAAGGCGATAAAGATGCTCGAAAACAACCTGCTGAAACTACAAGAAGGAACTCGCGACTACAGCATTGTCACCAGCACACTGGCCTACTTCTATCGGAAGAAAGGAGATGTCAGCCAACAAGAACACTACTTGCTGCTCAGCGCCATCAGCGACGAGAAAGGAGCCATCCGCGAGAACAACTCGCTGCGCTCGCTAGCAGAAATACTAATGGAACGGGGATACAACGATGAAGCTTACCACTACCTTTTCCAGGCTATCAGCGAAGCAAAGTTCTATGGCAGCAGACTGCGTATGATGCAAGTGGGACGCATGGCTCCGCAAATCATGCAGCTCTACGACCAGAAGCGTTCACAGACCCAACGAAACACCTATATCTATTTGGGCATC
>OMQN01000154.1 GCA_900313235.1 uncultured Prevotellaceae bacterium
GCTTATAGGTCTTATAGGTCTTATGGGAATTATAAGCCTTATATGACTTATGGGAGAGCCTTACGGCACCCCTCCCTTGGGGAGGGGTTGGGGGTGGGCTTGTAATATGACTCATATTGGTAGCCCCCCTCAGTCCCCCCGAAGGGGGGAAGGCTTATAGGTCTTATAAGGCTTATGGGACTTATAGCCCTTATGGGAGAGCCTTACGGCACCCCTCCCTTGGGGAGGGGTTGGGGGTGGGCTTGTAATATGGCCCATATTGGTCAGTAATATGGCCCATATTGGTTGGTAATATGGCCCATATTACTTTGCGGAAGCTTGTAGAGCAAGGCTCGTCTCGGCTTCAGCTAAGGACAATTGTCAATATGTTGCTGCAATTAAGGCTTGCAAGGCACTATGCACAATGCCCTGCAAGCAATTCGGACGGTGCACCCTGTCATGCGAACTCTATGTTTTCGTGCCCGAAGAGCATACGCATAATCTGGTCTTTCTTTTCCTTTGTGAGCTTGATTTGCAGGATAGCCTCGGTCTGGTCCTCTTCTTTTTGCGAGAGCTTCACGTACTTGTCAGGATAGGTGAACAGGTCTACTGGCGAGATGCCAAGCACATTTGAGATTATCTTAAGTTCTTTGACCCTCAAATCGCGCTTTCCGTTCTCGATGTTGCTCACTATCGCCACGTCAAGATTTAAGGCATCAGCTATAACTTGTTGGTTTATTGACTTCTGAAGGCGGATGATTTTGATTGCTTCGTGTACTTCCATAAGTTAAAGTTAGCAATTTATCAAGTTGTTGTAATTGTTAAAATAACCTAATAAATGATATTTTCTCAATCGCAAAATGAAATAAACTCAAATATTTTATATCTTTGCAACGTTAAAAGTTATAAATGTATAAAAACTAAATTCATTAGGTTCGGTGAGCTGATGTGAATCATCTCAACCGCAGAAAAGGCATCACATACAGACGTGAGTCTGTTGGCCGGGGCGTTATCTGCAGCATATCGACTTTGCCTGCTTCATCATTTTGGCTAAAAAGAGTCGGCTCAGGAGCGCCTTTTATTTTGAAAACAACAACAAAACATAAAAACCTGTATTTCAATAACCTAATAATTAAAAACAAACAAAATGAAACAAGTAGAATTCAAGATGCCATTAAGAATGTTGGCGGCATTGTGCTTCCTTCTTCTTTCTGCTTCTGCCATTGCGCAGCAAATCGCTGTCAATGGGCATGTTAAGGATGCTACCGGCGAGCCGATTATCGGTGCCACTGTACTTGTTCAGGGAACGAGCAATGGCGCGGCAACTGACATCGACGGTAACTTTACGCTTAACTGTAATCAAGGCGACAAACTGCAAGTGAGCTACGTAGGCTACACCACGCACGACGTTGTCGTTATCGGTTACGGTAGGGCAAAGAAGAACGACCTCACCGGTTCGGTGACAGCCATCAAGCCCGATGACATGAACCACGGTCTCCAGACCAATGCCCAGGACATGATCAGCGGTAAGATTGCCGGTGTGAGCGTTATCTCTAACGACGGTACACCTGGTGGTGGCGCACAGATCCGTATCCGTGGTGGTTCGTCACTGAACGCATCTAACGACCCTCTGATCGTTATCGACGGTCTGGCTATGGACAACTACGGTGTGCAGGGACTTTCCAACCCACTGTCAATGGTTAACCCTAACGACATCGAGAGCTTCACCGTACTGAAGGACGCTTCGGCAACAGCTATCTACGGTTCGCGTGCATCTAACGGTGTGATTATCATCACCACCAAGAAGGGACGCTCGGGGCAGAAGCCAAAGATCAGCTACAACGGAAACGTGTCTATTTCTACTAAGAAAAAGACCATTCCATCGATGAACGGTGCCGAGTATCGTGAGTTCGTGAAGAACCTCTATGGCGAGGACAGCGAGGCTTACAAGGCTCTGGGATGGTATCCTATGACACAGTCAGACGAACAGTTCTACTACAACAATGGCGACCCCGTTGAGGTTCCTGGTGTTGAGGCTGTGTATGACAAGGATGGTAACTTCCAGACATACAAAGGACATTATAATATAGGTGATCAGCAGTTTGCGGATACTGACTGGCAAAAGCAGATATACCGCACGGCGGTTTCAACCGACCATAATGTAACGATTTCAGGAGGCTTCAAGAACATGCCTTACCGCGTTTCTCTGGGCTACACCAACAACCAGGGTATCGTGAAGACATCCAAGTTTGAGCGCTACACCGCCAGCTTGAACCTCTCTCCGTCGCTCTTTGCTGACCACCTGAAACTCAACATCAACGGTAAGGGCATGATTGCCAAGAACCGCTATGCTGACGGTGGAGCTATCGGAGCAGCACGCTACATGGATCCTACCAAGCCCATCATGGCTTCGGACAACGTAATCTACAACAAGTACTTCGGCGGCTATGCACAGTGGTATGCTGACGCTACATACACCGACCCGACATGGGTGCAGACCAACAACCGTAACGCCACAACAAACCCTGTGTCACTGCTTGAGCTGAAGAATGACAGAGCTACCTCTAAGACATTCGTGGGCAACTTTGAAGCCGACTACTCTATCCACGGACTCGAAGACCTGCACTTGCACGTTAACCTCGGTGCCGACGTTTCTACAGGTAAGCAGACCACCGAAATCAGCAAGTACTCGACTGGCAACAACTACTTCGGATGGAACAACTGGACAAAGCAGAATACCTACAACCTCTCGTTCAACGCATACGCTCAGTACATGAAGGACTTCAGCGACGCCCATCACTTCGACGTTATGGCAGGTTATGAGTGGCAGCACTTCCACAAGAAGACCGACTGGTACGGCTCTGGCGTGTATCCAATGACGAGCAAGGCCACCCAGGACATCCTCAATCCTGACGGTACGGTAAAGGAAAAAATCAATCTGGCTGGCACAGAGTATAATGCTCCTACCACCGAGACCAAGTATGAAACTGAGAACTACCTCGTTTCGTTCTTCGGACGTCTGAACTACTCGCTTCTCGACCGCTATCTCCTCACCTTTACCATGCGTGCCGACGGTTCTTCACGCTTCTCGAAAGGCCACAAGTGGGGTACATTCCCATCTGTAGCTCTTGCATGGAAGATGAAGGAAGAGAGCTTCCTGAAGGATGTTGAGCCTATCAACGACATGAAACTGCGTCTGGGTTGGGGTATCACTGGTCAGCAGGAAGGTATCGGCGACTATACCTACATCGCTACCTACACTCCAAACGTTGACCACGCATACTATGACATCGCACTCGCCAACGGTACAACCTATCGTCCGGATGCAATCAATCCCGACCTTACCTGGGAGAAGACCACTACCTGGAACGCCGGTCTCGACCTGAGCTTCCTGCGCGACCGTCTGATGTTCAACTTCGACTGGTACTACCGCAAGACCAAGGACCTGATCAACACAGTATTTATCCCTGCAGGTAGCAACTTCCGCAACAAGCTGACCAGCAACATCGGTTCGCTGCACAACACCGGTTTCGAGTTTGCTGCTACTGTTCGTCCTATCCAGACTACCGACTTCCGTTGGGAGCTGACATACAACTTCACCTACAACAAGAACAAGATTGATGAGCTCGTAGGAAGCAACGACGACAACTACTATGTAGAGACTGGTGGTATCAGCGCAGGTACAGGTGGTAACATCCAGGCCCATGCAGTAGGCCATCCCGCAAGCTCGTTCTATGTATACCAGCAGGCATACGACCAGGCAGGCAATCCTATTCCTAACACATACGTTGACCGCAACGGCAACGGACGTATCGACAGTGGCGACAAGTATTTCTACTACAAGCCAGCTGCTGACGTGACAATGGGTCTCGGCTCGAAGTTCATGTACAAGAACTGGGATTTGAGCTTCTCAATGCGTGCAAGCCTCGGCAACTACGTTTACAACGACAACCAGGCTGGTCCAATCAACGTTGGCTCGGGTATCATCTATGCACTGAACTATCTGACCAACCGTCCTGTTGAGGCTGTAGAGCTCGGATTTACCAATCCTCTCACAGAACAGTACTATTCTGACTATTTCGTGCAGAACGCTTCGTTCCTGAAGATGGACAACATCACGCTGGGCTACTCGTTCTCAGGACTGTTCAAGGGTGGCAACTATGGCGGTATCAGCGGTCGTGTATACGCTACCGTACAGAACGTCTTTACTATCACCAAGTACAAGGGCATCGACCCGGAAATTCCGAGTGGTATCGACAACAACCTCTATCCGCGTCCATTCACAACCGTCCTCGGTCTGAACCTGAACTTCTAAATTGCTCAATCAACGATTAAAAAATAATTCGACTTATGAAATTCAAAAACATAACGTGTGTAGGCGATTTGGATGTTGAGAACATCAACCCGCAGCAGGTTCCAGATTTGAACAGCGACGCATTGTTAAACAAGATATATGCCAACATGGTTGTCACAGGACAGAGTGGTCCTGCTGGCAATGGCGATATCGACGATATTGATGAGGGTACATCAAACCTCGTGCGTCAGTTGTGGAATGCCAATGAGCTCACCACCGATGAGGCTCATTGTGTATGGGGTGACCCAGGTATTCCTGAGTTCAACCATAATTCTTGGAGCGACACCCATCCTATGATGCAGGCTCTCTACTACCGTTTCTATTTCGGTATCACTCTGGCCAACGAATATCTTGCTCAGGTGCCTGACGATTCACAGAAGCGTGCCGAGGCTCGTTTCATGCGCGCCCTGTACTACTCTTATCTGATGGACCTCTTCGGAAACGTGCCGTTTATGACAACCGTTTCTATCGAGCCGGCTCCACAGTACACTCGTGCCGAGATTTTCAACTTTGTTGAGAGCGAGCTCAAGGCTATCATCGGAGAGGCTGAGAGTGCCGACGTGCTGCCTGAAACACGCGCCGCCTACGGACGTGCCGACAAGGTTGCTGCCGAGATGCTTCTTGCCCGTATCTATCTGAATGCCCAGGTGTACACTGGTACTGCCCGCTGGCAGGATGCCAAGGACTATGCCGAAAAGGTTATCAACAGCAGCTACAGCCTCGTAACTGCCGGCAAGGGTGCATACTCTGCTTATCAGCTCCTCTTCATGGGCGACAACGATGCCAACGGAGCTCAGAACGAAATCATCCTTCCCGCAATCCACGACGGTGTGCGCACGCAGACATGGGGTGGCAGCCTGTTCCTCATCGCTTCTACCAACAATGGTGACTAGAAAACTGGGGTGGTAACCACGCTCGCCCGCAGTTCGTACAGCAGTTCTTCCCTGGCGGTGGAGCCCCAACGTCAAACGACCCAGTTGCTGTAGCAGCCGCTGCGGGTGACGACCGTGCCTTGTTCTATACGGACGGACGTACACTTCACATCACCAAGGAGAGCGACTTCAAAAAGGGATTCTCTTACATCAAGTTCCTCAACTTCCATGCTGATGGTAGTGCAGCCCACCACACACAGTTCGTAGACACCGACTTCCCGGTAATGCGTGTTGCTGAGGCTTACCTGACATACGCAGAGGCTGATGCCCGTCTGAATGGCGGAAGCTGTACTGCCGATGGTATTGCCAAGGTGAAGGCTCTTCAGGAGCGTGCCAACAAGTCTACTGCCAGCCTTACAACTGTAGACCTTGAGTACCTCTGCTCTGAGTGGTCGCGTGAGTTCGGCTTCGAAGGCCGTCGCCGCATGGACCTCATCCGCTTCAACAAGTATGGTGGCCAGTCTACCTATTTGTGGGAATGGATGGGAGGCGCAGAGACTGGTGCTGCCTTTGACTCTCACCTCAATATCTTCCCGATACCTAACAGCGACTTGAACGCTAACAGCAACCTCAAGCAGAATCCTGGTTACTAATCACATAACATTATAATTTAGAAGAAATATGAAAAAGCTAAGTATAATGGCATCGTTGTTGATGGGTCTTGTCGCACTCTCTTCTTGCGAGAGCGACCGCGACGACAATCCCACACTCATAATGCCTAATGGTTTCACGCTGTTAGCTCCAGAGTTCGGTGAGAATGTCATTGACCTGGAAAACAGCTCATCCATACAGTTCAAAGCTCAGGCTGCGCCAAACTATTCCTTCCCGACAGAAACGTCTTACTGGATGGAAATGACGCTGGCTGACAACTTCGAAGATGCTGCTGAAGACGAGATCTTTACTCTTGATACCAAGGGCAACAGTATTACCTACGATTGCGTGACCACTGAGATGGACCTTGGAGTTATGAAGCTCAAGGGCTGGAGCACGCCAGAAGACGTTGACAAGACTACTCCCGTGCCTGTTACGGTGCGCATGGTGGCCAACCTGTCACATGCCGAGAGTATGGCAACAGCCGTGCGCTCTAATGCTCAGAAGATCTATGTCTATCCTTACTACCTCAAGGAGAGCCTGCCGCAGTTCTGGTATCTCACAGGTGCCAATATTGCTACCAATCACTGGAAGAACTCTCTTGACGACGTTGGTACTGGTATGGTACCTATGTATGTTAAGAAGGGTGAGACCTACAACAAGTTCACTGGTGACGGTACAATCGAGTATGTAGGCTATTTCCTCTCTGGCGAATTCAAGATTATCGCTCCTAAGGGTCTTGAGAACTGGAACTTCGGTATCTGTGGTGGTAACATTACCGATGGCGGCGGCTTCCAGTACCGTGACGGCGGCGACGACCCAGGCAACATTGGCTGCTCTGAGTCTGGCTTCTATCGTCTGACTCTCAACACCGCAGAGCATGAGCTCAAGGCTGAGAAGTATGAACCAGATGAGCCTATAGTAGCCTATGCATCAATGAGTATTGGTGAAACAGCTATGGATCCTGTATCTGCTGAGCATGAGAACCACGACTGGTATGCTGCTAACGTTACCGTAAGTGCAAATACAGCTATGAACTTCAAGGCTGGCGATGGCACTACATGGGGCACCGAGGCCTTCCCGTACGGTATTTCTACTGTTGGCGGAGCTGCCATCAAAGTTACTCCTGGTACCTACAAGGTGTTCTTCAACGACATCACAGGTGCTTACCACTTTGTAGAGGTTGAATAAGCCGACTAAGAATTTAAAACAATAATCGCGGGGAAGGGGTGCTTCTCCTTCCCCCACTTTAAAACATTACAACGATTATGAAATTAAAATCATATTTATTTGCCGGACTTGCAATGCTGGCACTGTCGGCTTGTAACGAGGACTTCGGCGACTGGAAGCAGCAGGCTACCAATACCCAGGGAGCTACCGTTACATTTGGCGAAGGTAGCGTGTCAGCTGTTGACGTCATTGATTTCGCTGAGATTGAAGAGGGAACCCAGCTCGTTCAGGTTTGTACACTGGTTGCTCCTACCACTTCGATTGAGGCAAGCAAACTGAAGTATACAATCAATCTTGATGGCACTGAGTTCCCTCTCAATGACGATGGAACAATGTCTTATCCAGACTTCAAGGCTTTCGTAGAGTCTACCTACGGAAAAGCTCCTAAGGTTAATGACATTATTGCTAAGGTTAATGCGTTCATAGGTAACGAGTCTACCAAGGTGCGCTATACTTCTGAAGGCTTCTTTGTAAAGGCTAAGCCCGATGCACCGTTCATTGATGCCGGTGGCTACTACCTTGTTGGTGACTTCTATAAGACAAGCGAGAGCAGTGGATGGGATGTAGTAGGTGCCCACAAGTTCAGCCAGATTGGCGGCGGTGACGTTTACGAGAACCCGACATTCACTATTACTGTAGAGGTTAAGGCAACCGAAGAAAAAACATCTGACTGGTATTGGAAGATTATTCCTGCCAACAACTACGAAGGTGACTTCTGGAAGGAAGGCAAAGACGGTGTCGTAGGTACAATAGAGAATGGCGACCCAAGCTTCGAGGGTGCATTGACTACGTCAAGTCCTCAGGCTGGACGCATCAAGGAGCCCGGACTCTACAAGTTCACTATCGACATGATGAACTACAAGTATACCATCGAGGCTGTAAACTATGCTACCTATATCTGG
>OMQN01000152.1:0-3188 GCA_900313235.1 uncultured Prevotellaceae bacterium
ATGATCGAGGAAGTCGCCAATAGGATTATACTGCGGCACCTCCTCGGAGTTGACATACATCTGGATGTCAGCCTTCGGATTGCCCTCAGTAATCTCCTCTCGCAGGGCTCTGAGCACGATGCTGTTCAGGGCCTCCTGAGTCAGCGGGCGATAGACGGGTTCAGCGTTGTCTCCCTCTGCCTTTGTGGCGAATTCCACTTTGCCGTTGAGGATGTTGCGACGGAACAGGTAGTTCTCCGTCAGGAACTGCTCAACAACCAGTACATTCTCCTGTGAGGCACTCATTGCCTCACCATTCACAATAGTTTTTTCCATAACAAGAAATAGTTCTTTATAAAGGTTAATTCACTCTCTGTATTCTGTGTCTGAATACAAGTGCAAAGATACAAAATTTTTCGCAGAAATCCAAGGTTTTCCCCCAGAAAATGCTGTTTTTTATAAGGAAAAAAACTCAAAAATGCACAAAAAATTCAATGGTAGGTTTCATGTTAGGGATGATGTTAGGGATCATGGTAGGGATGTGGTGCTTTTCTGTTTTGTAATTGCCTGATATGTAGTGTTTTGTAGATTCTATGGTAGGGATGTTAGGTCTTTTTTAAAAACACCTCAAAAAAAACAGGAATAGGCGAAAAATACAACTGATACAGCGCTGGCTTAGTTGTTCCCAGCGCTGTATCAGTTGTATCTGAGTGTCAAGAGTAACTGATTTGCTCGCGTATTAGCTGTCCTGAAAGGCTGCTGCCTCAGCTTCAGCGATGATTTCTTCGCGGGACTTCTCACGAGGAGTAGCGCTGATGTCATCGAGGGTCAGCTCGTCGAGGGGCGTTTGTGGCGATTGAATCGCCACACGCTCTGGCTCTTCTGCCTTCTCCTGTTCCACGATGAAGTCAGGATTCTCCAGCTTCTCCAAGTCGGGGGCAGCCATCACGGGCTCCTCCTCCATCTTGGTACGGTCAGCCTTGACGGCAAAGATGGCATCAATGAACTGAGGCTCACGACGCAGACGCTGAAGCGTTCCCTTGCTGGCCTTCTGCTGGCTCTCCTTCTTGGAGAAACCAGTACCTTTCTCGCCTTCCAAGCCTTCTATGAATACCTGGACGGTGAATACGGGACTACCATTCTCGTCGCGTGTCTGCTCCAGATCGCGAAACTCCATCTTGACACGATTCTTCTGACTCCATTCGAGCAGCTTCGACTTGAAGTTAACCTCCTTGTAGGCCACCTTGTCGATGTTGATGAGTTGTGTCAAGATGCGTTTTTCCATAAAGCGCATACACGCGCTGTATCCGCGGTCTAGGTAGATGGCTCCCACCAGCGCCTCGAAGGCATTGCCATTCATATAGCTGTTATGGGAATTGGAATGACCTGAAGACAGGATGAGCTGGTCGAGTCCCATCTCCTTGGCGAGTTTCCCTAAGGTCTCACGACTGACGAGTTTGGAACGGGTATTGGTGAGGAAACCCTCGCGCTTACCCTCGAAATGGCGGAAGACGATGTCGCCAACGACAGCATCCAGCACAGCATCGCCCAGAAACTCCAGACGTTCGTTGTTCTGTGGACGTCCCTTCTCGTTACGTCGCCCTACACTCTTGTGCAACAGGGCTTGCTTGTAGAGGCTGATGTCGTGGGGATAGAAGCCAAGAATACGGTAAAGAGCAGAAAAAAGCTCCTTCTCCTTGCGGAAAGGGAGCTTTATGCTGTCAATGATATTGTTAACCCACATACTTCTTGAATACCACGCAGGCATTGTGACCACCAAAGCCGAAGGTATTGCTGAGACCAGCACGAACCTCGCGCTTCTGGGCCTTGTTGAATGTGAAGTTCAGATTGTAGTCAATCTCTGGATCATCGTCGCCCTCCTCGTGGTTGATCGTGGGAGGAATGATGTCGTTCTTAACAGCCAGGACAGTGACCATAGCCTCTACTGCGCCAGCGGCACCCAGCAGGTGACCAGTCATAGACTTGGTAGAAGAGATGTTCAGCTTGAAGGCTGCATCACCGAAGACTTCCTTGATGGCCTTAGCTTCAGAGATATCACCAACGTGGGTAGAAGTACCATGAACGTTGATATAGTCAATCTCGTCGGGCTGCATGCCAGCATCCTCCAGCGCGTTCTGCATCACGAGTTTAGCACCCAGACCCTCGGGGTGAGAAGCGGTGATATGGTGTGCATCAGCACTCATACCGGCACCTACCATCTCAGCATAAATCTTGGCACCACGGGCCTTTGCGTGCTCCAGCTCTTCGAGAATCAAGCAACCAGAACCCTCAGCCATGATGAATCCGTCGCGGCTGGCGCTGAACGGACGGCTGGCCTTTTCAGGCTCGTCGTTACGTGTTGAGAGAGCGTGCATTGCATTGAAACCGCCTACACCAGTAGCGCAGATAGCAGCCTCGGCACCACCGGCAACGATGGCGTTGGCCTTACCCAGACGAATCAGGTTGAAGGCATCAGCAAGTGCATTCGATGAAGAAGCACAGGCAGAAGCGGTGATGTAGTTGGGACCATGGAAGCCGTACATGATAGAAATCTGTCCGGCAGCGATGTCTGCAATCATCTTGGGGATGAAGAAGGGGTTGAACTTAGGACCGTCGGCTTCGTGCTGACCATAGTACTTTACCTCGTCCTCGAAAGTCTTGATACCACCGATACCTACACCGTAAACCACACCAATGCGGTTCTTGTCCTCTGTCTCCAGATCCATGCCGCTATCCTCAACGGCCTGCTTGGCAGCAATCAGGGCCAGTTGGGTGTAGCGGTCCATCTTGCGAGCCTCCTTGCGATCCAGATAGTCGTTCACGTTGAGGTTCTTGACCTCACAAGCAAACTTTGTCTTGAATAATTCTGTATCGAAACTTGTAATAGGTGCTGCACCACTCACTCCGTCGAGCAGGTTCTTCCACATCTCTTCGGGAGTGTTGCCCACGGGAGTTACAGCTCCCAGACCTGTTACAACAACTCTTTTTAATTCCATTTGTCTAATTGGTAATTGATAATTGACATTTTAACAAACAATTGAGAACTATGATTGCATCGATCCATCAAAGAGACCGAAGCTAATCATAATTCTCAATTCTCAATTCTCAACTGTCAATTGAATTATTATTTTGCGTTCTCCTCGATGTATGCGATAGCGTCGCCAACAGTACCGATCTTCTCAGCCTTGTCGTCGGGGATAGAGATACCG
>OMQN01000152.1:3198-4502 GCA_900313235.1 uncultured Prevotellaceae bacterium
TTAGTGAAACTTGCTTCGGGCTTAACCTCTGCTTCATCAACACCGAGTTTGTCTACGATAATAGCCTTTACTTTGCTTTCAATTTCTGACATAATTGTTCTAATTAAAATGTTAATAATTGATATCTTTTTTACCTTAACAGCAACCAATAAGTCGCTTAGCGGGTGCAAAGTAACACATTTTTATTGACTTACGCAAATTTTAAGAGCAAAAATCTACTTTTTATTGCACAATTACCTACTACTTGTGCAGTTTTTTAGTCTTTTTTCTCCCTTCTGAGCGGATAATTGTTGCGAAGTTGTTCAAAAAACGAAGGTTCGGCTTTCAGTTTTCGACTGTCATCCATGGGGTTATACAAATCGAGAGGACTCCCCGTGAAGTGGATGTCACTTGGCAAGGTGGGGGGCACTATCGGTTCTGGATGAGGAAGACCGAATTGCTGACAGATGGCATCGACAACCATGTTGTCGGCATTCACCTTACCATCTGCAGAATATCCTGCGATGTGGGGGGTTCCGATGAATACCTTTTCCAGCAGAGCAGCATCGGGATGAGGCTCGTTTTCCCATACGTCGATGACGGCGTCGCGCACACGGCCCTCTTCTAAAGCCTTGAGGAGTGCCTGGTTATCAACGACTTCCCCACGGCTGGTATTTATAATATAAGGTACGCGCGACAGACGTCGGAAGAAGTCTTTATCAGCCAGATGCCAGGTAGCATACTGTCCTTCGCGGGTCAGAGGGACATGGAAAGTGATGACATCACAGCGCCTCTCAATTTCGTCGAGAGAGACGTAGCTGTTGGCTGTTAGCTGTTGGCTGTTAGCTTTTTGCAGAGGTGGGTCGCAGACAAGGACGTGCATGCCGAGACGCTCTGCTACTGCCTTGACTTTGCTGCCTACATGGCCACAACCCACAATGCCGATGGTAGACTGGCTGAGCGGTAACTTCTTCTGTTGCTCCAGCAAGAGCAAGGAGCACTCCACATATTGGGCTACAGAACCTGAGTTACAGCCTGGGCAGTTGGTCCAGCAGATGCCTGCCTTGTCCAGCCAATGAGTATCAATATGGTCGTAGCCTATGGTGGCTGTCACCACCAATTGTACCTTGCTGCCCTCCAAGAGTTGCTGATTACAATGGGTGCGCGTCCTCACCACCAGCACGTCAGCCTCTTTGACGTCGGCTGCTGTGATGGCGGCACCACTGAGAAAGACGACCTCGTCAGCAAGCTGACAGATCGTCTCTCGGATATAGGGTATCTTGTCGTCAACAACTATCTTCATGACAGTAGTTTACATGATGCCT
>OMQN01000151.1 GCA_900313235.1 uncultured Prevotellaceae bacterium
GGGAGTTACTGAACCCCACTGGCGCAGGTTCTTCAGGTCCTCCAGCGTGAACTTGCCGATGAGAGCCAGCTGGCTGTACAGCATAGGAGCCATGTGACCTGGGTCGAGGAAGAAGCGGTCGCGACCCTCCCATGCGGGATTCTCTGGGTCGTATACCAGGAATTCTGAATACAGGGTGTTGATGAAATCTGCACCACCCATAGCACCGCCTGGGTGTCCTGACTTAGCTTTCTCAACCATTGATGCAGCAAGGATACGGATGTTGTCCGCTGCTCTGTTCATAACTTTGTTGTCGTTCATAATAAGTAGTACGTTTTTATAATGAATTAGTGTATTTACATAATGCAACTGCAAAAATACTGAAAATTTTTCAATTGCCGCTCTTTTTTTCGAAAAAAATAAGATTATTGTCGAAATAATGTCGGAAGAGAGGGTGGGCTGTCAACAAAAAATAAAGTCGGAACCATTTCTGATTCCGACTCTGAGGTGCCTGGCGGATTCGAACCGCCGTAGACGGTTTTGCAGACCGTTGACTAAGCCACTCATCCAAGGCACCATAACTTAGTCCTCTCTTCTAAGCGGATGCAAAGGTACTACTTTTCTTTGGACTGACCAAATTTTTGGCAGTTTTTTTTCAGTTCGCAGCCCGAACAAGGGTCAGCGTCGCCCCGAAACGCCCTGAAAAGGCGCCATGCGGCATAGATGAATGCCAGAAGTAGGACGATTGCGGTGACGATTGTTTGCGACATTGTTTCTTGTTTTTAGCCTCTTAGTTTCCTCAGCAATACCTTGTTGATGGCTTGAATACGGCGACCGCCTTTCTCGATGCCGCTGCCAATGTCCTCGCGTACATTATTTATATTATTAAAGAAGTCGCTGAAAGCATTCAGCACGGGGTTGGGTGGGGCGGTGTCTTCCGTAGCCTGCGGATTGGTCAGTATGCGGATGCCCAGGTGCTCAATGTGTACCTCGACATCGGTCCCCGTCATCACAGGGTCCCCGTCATAGTGGATGGCTCCAGGCTTCTTGCGGTGGATATGGATGCTCTTTGTCCGGAAGGTCTTTATCTTCGAGTTGTTCTGCAGCGTCTTCATGAACAGGTCGGCAGCAATCTGTGGCGCGTCGAGTGCGGTGAATGGTTCCATGACGATGATGTCCATCATGCCGTCGCGCATGGTGGCGCCAGGGGCAATGTAGGCGTTGTTGCCGTATTGTGAGGCGTTGGCACAAGCGATGAGGAAGGCCTTGTGGTACACCGTGCCGTTCTCGTCGACAATCTCGTACGTCTCCGGTTGGTATTTCAGTCCCTCTTTCAGTACGTTCTCCACGTAGGTGATGGGTCCGCGCTTGCCTGCTTCAGCAAATTTCAGCGAGATGAAGGCGTCGAACCCCATGCCACAGGTACAGAAGAAGGGTAGGCCGTTGATGACACCATAGTCAAAGGACTCTATCTGGCACTGGTTAATCAGTTCGATGGCCTTCACGGTGTCCATGGGTATGCACAGATGGCGTGCCAGTCCGTTGCCCGAACCGCATGGGATGATGCCCAGAGCAGTCTGCGTGTGCACCAGCGAGCGTGCCACCTCGTTGATAGTACCGTCTCCTCCGACAGCCACCACGATATCTATCCCCGCTTCTGCCGACTGGCGGGCTATCTCTGCAGCATGACCGGCATATTCGGTGAAGCGCACCTCATGGCTGAAGCGTTCCTGGTCGAGGTGTTTGCTGATGAGCTGAGGCACTTCGTCCTTGTTGCCGGTACCCGATATGGGATTGATGATAAATAAAATATGCTGTCTGTTTTCCATATTCTTTTGCAAAAATACGAATTCTAGCCGAATAATTATCGTATATTATAATAAAAATCGTAAAAATTAAGAAATATCTCTTTTTTTGTGCACGATTTGAATAAAAATGTGTAACTTTGCAGGCTGAAAACATTATCAGTAGCTTTCGAAGCTACCAGACCTATCAATTATGGGACAATTACAAGAAAGATACAAGCATTATCGTGAGCCGCAGAAGTATATGGAGGCTGACGTTTATCCCTACTTCCGTGAGATTGAGGGTAAGCAGGGAACAGAAGTTGAAATGGGCGGACACAAAGTGTTGATGTTCGGATCTAATGCCTACACAGGACTGACGGGTGACCAGCGCATCATCGATGCTGCCAAAGCCGCTCTTGACAAGTATGGCTCCGGATGTGCCGGTAGCCGTTTCCTTAACGGAACACTTGACATTCACGTTCAGTTGGAGAAAGAAATTTCCGAGTTTGTTCATAAAGAGGACTGCCTCTGCTTCTCTACCGGTTTCTCTGTAAACCAGGGCGTGCTGGCTATGGTGGTTGGCAAGGATGACTATATCATCTGCGACGACCGTGACCACGCATCTATCGTCGACGGACGCCGCCTGTCGTTTGCCCGTCAGCTGCACTACAAGCACAACGATATGGCTGACCTGGAGCGCGTGCTGCAGAAGTTGCCTCACGATGCCATCAAGCTGATTGTTGTCGACGGCGTCTTCTCTATGGAGGGCGACCTTGCCAAGCTTCCCGAGATTGTCGAGCTGAAGCACAAGTACAACTGTTCCATCATGGTCGACGAGGCTCACGGCATTGGTGTCTTCGGTGACCACGGACGTGGCGTCTGCGACTATTTCGGACTGACTGACGAGGTAGACCTCATCATGGGCACCTTCTCTAAGTCGCTGGCTTCTATCGGTGGCTTCATTGCTTCCGATGCCGACACCATCAATTTCCTGCGCCACACCTGCCGCACCTATATCTTCTCCGCTTCTAACACCCCTGCCGCTACTGCCGCAGCTATGGAGGCTCTGCACATCCTGCAGAAGGAACCCGAGCGCATCGAGGCCTTGTGGAAGGTTACCAAGTACGCGCTGAAGCGCTTCGCTGAAGAAGGCTTTGAGATTGGCGACACCGAGAGCCCCATCATTCCACTCTACGTTCGCGACGTCGAGAAGACCTTCCTTGTTACAGCCCTTGCTTTCAAGGCTGGCGTCTTCATCAATCCTGTGATTCCTCCTGCTTGTGCACCTCAGGACACGCTCGTTCGCTATGCCCTGATGGCTACCCATACCGAGGAGCAGGTGGAGCGTTCTGTCAAGGCGCTGAAGAAAATCTTCGTCGAACAAGGCATTATTAAGTAAAATTATTGCCGAAATATTTGCGGGTGTCAAAGATATTTAGTACCTTTGCACCCGCTTTTAAGGCAACGAGGTGTAGCGCAGTTGGTAGCGTTCCTGGTTTGGGACCAGGCTGTCGCAGGTTCGAGTCCTGTCACCTCGGCGGTTTTTTGTTTATCTTGCCGCTCTGTAAAAAAATCTCCAATTACTATTCTGTTTTCAAGATTATTTTGTATCTTTGCCCATGAAAGTAATTATCAATACGAAATAACAGAAAAAAACCTAACTCATTACTATTGCCTATGAAGTCATTGATAGACCGCATTTTCAAAGATGGATACTGTGTGGATGGCAGCATCCTCAGAGTGGACCGTTTTATCAACGAACAGATGGATCCGCGACTGATGAAACAGGTGGCGGTAGAGTTCTTCTCGCGTTTTGCCCGCTCGGGGGTTACTAAGATACTGACCGTCGAGGCGTCGGGCATAGCACCTGCTGTGATGTTGGGCTACATGATGGAGCTGCCGGTGGTGTTTGCCAAGAAGCTCAAGCCCTCGACGATGGGCTCCAACCTGTCGACGGTGGTGCACTCCTTTACCAAGGATGCCGACTTCACCCTCTATATCAGCCGCGAGCATCTGACACCTGAAGACCGCGTGCTGTTTGTTGACGACTTCCTGGCGTATGGCAACACCGGCATAGGCGTGCTGGACTTATGCCGTCAGGCTGGTGCTACGCTGGTGGGTATGGGTTTCATCATCGAGAAGGAATTCCAGAAGGGCCGTGAGACGTTGAAGAACGCTGGCGTGCAGCACATAGAGTCGCTGGCCATCATTGAGTCGCTGGACAACAACCAGATAAAATTCAAAGACCAGCGGCTCAGAAGGTTAAACTTCTACGAAGAGGCCAACCGCTGTCTGTTGTGCAAGGACGCACCATGTACCAAGGCTTGCAAGCGCGGCGACCCTGCTCGTGCCATCCGTGCCATCCGTTTCGACAATAATAAGTTGGCTGCCCAGTGGGTCAAGGACTGTACCGACGACGACCTGGATCGTGCCGAGCAGGCCTGCATACACTACAACTGGCCCATCCGCATCAGCGAGATGCTGCGTGCCATTTCCAACGATGAGGTTGTCACTGAGGAGCTGGACAACGACGGCACGATAGTCAATGCACCATCGCTGGCCATAGACTTCTGTGGCATACGCTGCGAGAACCCGTTCTTCCTGGCATCGTCAGCCGTCTGCACCAGCTACGACATGGTGGCGCGGGCCTTTGACGCAGGGTGGGGCGGCGTGTTCTACAAGACCATCTGCATGCAGGAAATCCGCGAGGTGTCGCCTCGTTTTGATGCGATGCACAGCAATGCCACACATGGCGACTTCTACGGCTTCCGTAACATGGAGCAGTTGAGCGAGCTGCCCGTCGACGAGGACTTCGACATCCTGCGCAGACTGAAGAAAAACTATCCCACCAAGATTGTCGTCGCCTCCATCATGGGCCAAACTGACGAGGAGTGGATGGCACTGG
>OMQN01000187.1 GCA_900313235.1 uncultured Prevotellaceae bacterium
TCACCACAGGCATGCCGAAGAGTATCAGCATCGTACGCTTGTCGCGCAGAATATGCTTGGTTTCCTTGATTACAAATGCTATAAACTGTTTCATTTCATCATCCATTAACCATTAACCCTTAACCATTAATCAGAGGATCGTGTGGCCTGACGGGCCAGATAGGTAAACACGTGATCCATATCGGGTTGGTGGAAACGCTGTTTCAGTTCATCGGGTGTGCCAAGTGCGCTGATTTTGCCGTCCACCATGATAGAGATGCGGTCACAATATTCTGCCTCGTCCATATAGTGTGTGGTTACAAAGACGGTGATGCCACGATGGGCTGCATCGTATATTAGTTCCCAAAACTGACGACGTGTAGCGGGATCGACACCACCTGTGGGTTCGTCAAGGAACACCACGCCCGGCTCATGGAAGATAGAGACGGAGAAGGCCAGTTTCTGTTTCCAACCCAATGGCAGCGAGCCAACGAGGTCGTTCTTGTGCTCCGTGAACTGCAGTCGTTCCATGAGTTCATCGGTCTTGCGGAGAGACGGATATTCTCGGCAACAGTCAAGTCTTCGTAGAGCGAGAACCGCTGCGACATGTAGCCAATACTTTTCTTGATTTCTTCATGCTGCGTGCGGATGTCAAAGCCTACCACTCTACCCGTTCCGCTGGTGGGCTGGTTCAGGCCTGTCAGCATGTGCATAGCCGTCGTCTTGCCGGCACCGTTGGCACCCAGGAATCCGAATATCTCGCCCCTCTTAACACTGAACGAGATGTCGTCAACGGCATGGAAATCGCCAAAGGCTTTAACCAGATGTTCCACCTCAATGACGTTGTCACTTGAACCTTGAACCTTGAACCTTGAACCATCCTCAATGCCTGGCGGATTGAAGATACTGGCAAACTGGGTGAGAATATCATCGGGAGTACCGATGCCGCGCACCTTACCCTGATCCAGAAAAGCGACGCGCTCACAGCAACGAACTTCATCAAGATAAGGCGTTGAAGACAAGATAGTTATTCCTCGTTCCTTCAACAAGAGCAGCATCTCCCATAACTCCTTGCGGCTCACAGGATCGACACCCGTGGTGGGCTCATCAAGGAAGAGCACGCTGGGCTGGTGAACCAACGCACACGAGAGCGCCAGCTTCTGCTTCATACCACCCGAAAGAGCCCCTGCCTTACGGTCTTTGAAGCGTTCTATCTGCGAGTAGATGGCTTTGATGGAGTCGTAGCCTTCGTCAACAGTGGTGCCGAAAAGCGTGGCAAAGAAGTTCAAGTTCTCCTCGATAGTGAGATCCTGATAGAGCGAGAACTTGCCTGGCATATACCCCACCCTGCTACGCACCTCACGCATCTGCTTCACCACATCGTAGCTATCTACCGCCGCCGTACCAGCATCAGGCAGCAACAGCGAACAGAGGATTCGAAACATCGACGTCTTGCCGGCTCCATCGGGGCCTATCAGTCCGAAGACCTCACCCTGGCCGACAGAAAACGACACATCGCTGAGCGCCAGCACCTTGCCGTACGATTTACTGATGTTCTTTACCTCTATTGCGTTCATAGCTTCAGTTCGCCATACATACCAATCTTCACGAAACCGTCGTTTTTAATAGCCACCTTGACAGCATACACCAGGTCGGCACGTTCGTCATCAGTAAGGATAGTTTTGGGTGTAAACTCCGAACGAGACGATATCCAACTGATGGTGCCTGCATACTCTTTGCGTTGACCATCACCGTAGTCGGCAAACACCTTTACCTGTTGACCAATCTTGATGTTCTGCAACTGGGCAGAAGTGACGTAGGCACGCAGGTGCATTGACTCAGTATCGGCTATCTTAAACAACGGTTTACCCACACTCACAAATTCACCACGCTCCACATATTTCTCGAGCACAGTACCCTTTGTGGGAGTCATGATGTGACACTTTCGTAACATATCCTGCAACTGTGCCTTCTGCACATCGGCAGCAGCCGTCTGCTTGTCGAGGGCTTGCGTGCTGGTGTTCAGCGATGATATCTGCGCATCCAGT
>OMQN01000148.1 GCA_900313235.1 uncultured Prevotellaceae bacterium
GGCAGCAACAGAACAGGGACTTGGCACTTGCTGGGTTTGCAACTTTGATGCTGAACTGTGCAAGAAGTCCTTTGGTCTAGGTGAGCATGAAGAGCCTGCTGTCCTAATTCCCATCGGCTATCCTGCTGATGACTTGAAGGAAAAGAAGCGTAAGGCCATTGAAGAAATATGCAAATAAACAAAACGCCATAAGAAGATGAAAAAAGTAATCAGTACGTCAAAGGCACCTGCAGCCATAGGTCCTTATAGTCAGGCAATACAAGTTGGCAATCTCATTTATACCTCTGGTCAGATTCCCATCGACCCTGCTACCGGCGTGTTTGTAGAAGGCGGTATCAAGGAACAAACCCGCCAGTCATTGCTCAACGTGAAGGCTATTCTCGAAGAAGCCGGACTTACAATGAACGACGTCGTGAAAACAACAGTCTTCATGGCTGACATGAACGACTTTGCAGAAATGAACGCTGTTTATGCAGAGTTCTTCACAGAGCCATACCCTGCAAGATCTGCCGTTGCTGTAAAGACGTTACCCAAAGGAGCATTGGTTGAAATTGAAGTAGTAGCAGCTCCTTATTTTGTCCCCTGATAGCGGATTATACCTTGATGGATATACACCCCTTTCTTTGAGGGACGAGTGGGGATAAGTTTGCCATCTAACGTGTACCAATATGTATTGGTGTGCTCGGTTTGGCTGTTGGCGAGGCTACTGATGCCTGTGGGTGAAGTCTGACTGGCCTTGTAAATTAGGTGGTCGTAGTTATAGTAACCATCATTGGCAAAAGGCATGATTTGAGTCAGCAGGTCGTGGTTGGTAAAGATGAGTTCAACAGGAGCCGGTTGGTCAATGGCAGGCCCCGTCCAGCGCCAGATATGACGTCCATTAACTGTTGTGCCAACGTGTTCGCAGAGGTCGCCATCCTCGTTGCTGTGCAGGTCGTCGGTACCATTTTCTGTGCGTACCTTGCAGTAGATAGGCTCATCCCAGCAGAATCGTGGCAGTTCGAAGTAGGCGGCATAGTGTCCGTCAACGACTTCGACGCAGTCAGGCGCATCGGCAGGTCGGGTGTAGTCGGGCGTTTCGGGTGCAGGCAGTGGCTTGGCATCGGCATCTGGGAACACCGTCAGTCGTAGTTCTGTGCAACCGTATGGCACCAGGTCTATATACTCCGTCTGCTCACTCAGCAGCGTCAGGTAGCCTTGTTCTGGCAATGCCGGTGTGTAGCGGTTGTCTTCAAGTGCCCATTCAATTTTCTTGACGGGGATGCGCAGTCTAAGGGGTGTATAATTGATGTCAAAAGGAATAGTACCGTTGATTTCCTCAATGGCAGTATGGTTCTCGTCAACAGCCATACCAATGTTGGTAGAGGCATAGTTGAAGTCACCTGTCGGCGTGATATTCCAGCACTTGAAGTCAGGATTCTCAGGCTTCTTGCCATGCATGCAAGCATGTTCCTCCGTATCTTCTGTCATTTGCTGCGGTATGGCGTAGGCATAGAGCAAAGGTCCTCGCTTGAAGTAAACGCCCTGACCTTCCACTACTTTCCTCTCAACAGACATCGGCAGAGTCAGCATGATGTCATCACCATCTTTCACCTCGTCAGGCAGTTGAACGAAGGAGCCCGAGGGCAATGACATGTCAATAGCTGTGCCGTTGACGGTGACAGAGGCAGCGGTGCACCATGTCGGAATACGCAGAGTCAGGGGCAGTCGTGCTCCATTGGCAGCGCTGACATGGAAGAGAAGTGTCTCGCCGAAGGGATAGTTTGTCTCGCAGCTGACGGTTACGTCGCCTTTTTCTGTGGCAAACGTCGCCGTGCTGGGACCATAGAGTGTCGCCACAGCACCTCCTTTGCTATCGGTCATCCACATACGCCCTACAAAATTGGGCAGCATTCTGTTCACGTTGCCCGAACAGCATTCCGTCTCGTGAGTGGGACGATAGGCCATCCATGTTGAGCCGTGCTTATAGATATTATGGTTTGACGAACTCGTGGCAATGAATTGATTGAGCGACGAGAAGTATTGCAGTGAGCGGAAGTCCTTTGTGATGGCGCCCATGCCTGCATTGTAAATGGCCAGTTCCATCTTGTCGGCCCATTCAGCCTGACCTGTCACCTGCAGGAAGTGGCTCAACGTCCATGTGTAATCAACGATGACGCAAGTCTCATGGCTTGTGCCGATATTGTTGCCCAACAAGAACTCCGCACTTGAAGGTACGCCATCGGGCAGCATCGACTCTCGCTCCACCTTGCGTACAGCCGTCATCGCCAAGTCCAGATAATGCTGGTTACCAGTATAAGCATAAAGGAGTACAGGCAGTTTCAGCATCTCAGAGAATGTCACGCTGTGCATGTAGAAGGGCTCGCTGCTGGTGATGGCAGTCTCGTTCACGGCAAATTTGTCTTGAATGGCCCATGCATCCTCAGCCAGTTGTAGCAGTTGTTTGTTGCCCGTCTTGCCGTAGGTCCAGAGTATGCCCTCAATCGACATAATATTACGTCCGCCCACGATGCCCCCTGCTAAATCTTGCGGTGTGAAGTTCAGGTAGTGCTTTTCCAATGCCGTTGGAATACGCTCGTCGCCATCATGCTCATATTTGGCCTGGAGAACACGGAAGAACACCGACATAGGCCATGTGATGCCTGTCAAGGTAGAGTTGCCCAGCACCCCTTTCTCGCTGGGGTGTGCCAATGTATATTCGATACCTTCCATCGCCTTGTTGACCATGTCGTCGGCATTAAGCTCATAGCCCAGCTTCAGCAATCCCTCTGTGTAGTATGCCGTCTGTTCATAGCGCCACCAGTTGTCGCCATAGCTCTCGTCGGGACGCGATATTTCTCCTGCCCAGAGACATGAATTATAGGGGTACGACAACGCCTCAGGGTGCCCCGTCAGTCCGTCATGCTGTCTTTGCAGCATGATTTCAAGCCAGCCTTTAGGGTGGATGTCTGAAATTCCCCCTGTGTAATACTTGCTGTCATGCTGTGCTGCAGCACTTGTTGCGATGGTGCATAAAAATGCCATGATGTATATTATCTTCATCGTCTTCATAAGCTGTCCGACATTATATTACATTACTTGATGATAAGCGCGTGTCTACCAAATATATGTCCTGCGCTTTGCGGGCAAGTATAGCAGGCGGTTCTGATTGACGTTGTAGAGATCGTACCATGAGTCGGTATTCATCACGACACCATTGACACGCAGGCGGGCATGGGCGTGCACGTCGTTGTACTTGAGGATTTCGAATGTGTTCTGACCGTACTGGACACACCAGAGGTGGGCATACGACTCATAGAATTTGCGAAGCTGCTCGTTGCGTGTCTCGCCAGTGAAGCCCTGTTGGTCGAGGCGCTCCTGATAGGCGTCAAGGGCGGCGAGGAAGCCACCCAGGTCGGCGATATTCTCACCGAGTGTGCGCTTGCCGTCGCAGAAGAACAGCGGATCTCGCTCGGGGTCAAGCTCCAGCAAG
>OMQN01000146.1 GCA_900313235.1 uncultured Prevotellaceae bacterium
CATGCTGTTCCAGTCTATCTGGTTTAGAAGCATTGTCAGCAAGATGGCGACAAGAACTATCGTGCAGCTGGTCAGCAGGAACTGCTGGCGACGGAACAGGGTGCCACCCACAATATAAAGCGAGTGAATGTAGAATACCCAGGCGAAGAGCATCCATGCCATCTGCCAATGCTCGAAAGGAGCAGGGCCAAAAACACGAGTACCTATCAATGGAATACCCCAGATAACGACGCGTCCTGTCACCCAATCAATGAATACGCGCAGAGTGTCAGCCAACAGATAGGCGCCAATGGTGATAACAGCCAACCAAAGTACGGAGAGCAGCAGATTGATGGTGTATTTCTCCATGTTGGACACGGGCCAAAGTAGGAAGGCCGAGCGCTTGCGGGTGTCCTTCATGCCAGAGAACAGGAAGCTGGCACCAAAGAGCATGGAGAAGCAGAAGAAGATGACGCCGAAGACGACAGTCTGCTCTACATGGCCATAAACATGACGAGGGTAAAGATGCCGAAGAGGCGAATCCACGTCTTGCGCAGTACGAGGAACTGGCACTTCAGTGCCTGTGAGAATCTATTTATATTAAAGGTACTCATGGTTTCATTAAAAATTAAAGATTAGACATTTAATTACAGTACTGAACCTTCCTTTTTTGTGGTCTTGTAGTTAAACAGAAGTTCGAGGTTCACTTGTGTTTCAGCATCGCCTTCCTGACGCTGACAGATGACTGCATTGCCCTGCAAGGTAGGCTCGGCATAGAGAACGCTGTCGTCCATCTGCTGAGGAGTACGGTATTCGAAGGTGTACTGATCCTGTATCTCCTGCATGGAGGCATTCAGCAATACCGAGTGCTGATCGAGGATCAAGATGTGGTCGAGCATCTGCTCTACGTCGTGTACCTGATGGGTAGAAATCATCACAGTACGTTCCTCTGTCATGTGCTGGGCAATCACCTTGCGGAACTGCGACTTCGACGGGATATCCAGTCCGTTGGTGGGCTCATCCATCAACAGGTACTTGGTGTTGGTTGCCATGGCGAAGGCAATATAGGCCTTCTTACGCTGACCCATGGAGAGTTCACCCAGACGTACGTCGGCTGGCAACTCGAAATCAGCCAGACAACCTTGCAGGATTTCGTCGGAGAAATTGGGGTAGAAAGGTTTGTAGAGTTTCACATATTCCGAGAGGCGGATGGCAGGCATCTCGAACTCTTCGGTCACAAGGAAGATGTCGCGGAGCGTTTCGGGCAGGCGGTCTTTTGTTGCAACTGCATCGCAACAAACAGTGCCATGGACAGGGCGCAACAGGCCAGAGAGCAGGTAGAGCAGTGTCGACTTACCTGTACCATTCTTTCCTAACAGACCGTAGATGCGGTCTTCCTCCAGTCTGAGACTGAAATCATCGAATACCAGATGCTTTGATCCGGCATACTTGAAACTGATGTTCTTTACTTCTATCATAGTAGGTATTATTAGTTGATAACTGTACTGTATTAGTGTACCACTTTAATAGTACACTGCAAAGGTAAGACAAAAACCGTGTAACTTCCAAATATTTTCGTAAAAAAATTCGATATTTAACTTTCCTTAATAAACGAAGTATACAACAATTGTTAAACAAAGGGCATTTGTAGATTAGACAGAGGAATATTTGGAAATTAAGTGCTTTCGTGCTACCTTTGCAGAAAATCAGCCCTAATAAGGACACTAATGAGCATGAAACATATCAACCTATGCCTTATCGGCATCTTCATATTATTGGCCGCGTGCCTCTACTCTATTCATCTTCCTGCCCAGGAAAAGGGCAACGAAGACACCACTGCAGCCAGACTGCTGCAGGTGGTCCGCAACGCTTTTAATCAAAACAACGAGCAAAAGTTCTACGAAGCCATCGCCAACTACCGTAAGTACCTGTTGGGCGAAGACAACATAGAAGGCTATTACCTCTGCTGGAAGAACGAGGTACTCTATGATGTCAACCACAACCACTTTTATCGTGCGCTGCGCAAGACCATGAAGATGCAGGCCGAGATGGAGCGCCGTGGCGACATGGGTGAGCTCTACAAGACGACCCAACTGCGTGGCATCATCTACTCTCTGCGTGGCAACATACCCCTTGCCCATCAGTATTTTGAGAAGGCCTTGGAACAGGTAGACCACAGTCAGGTCAAGAACCTGGCCTCGATCTATATGGACTTGGCCAATATTGAGATGGACACCCAACCAGAAGATGCCATGAAGCACCTCAACTGTGCCATTGAGATTATCAAGGGGGACGGCATCAATTACGACTATAGCGACGCTATCGGTTTTAAAGTCATCGTGTCATATGCCATGCGTGACTGGACAGCCGTTAACAATGCATTCAAAGAATATATCTCACTGAAAGAGAAGCTAGGCGAAGAGTTCAGCACCACCTATTATTATTATGCACTCATCAGCAAGGCTGTGGCCGACAAGCGCTATGATGACGCCATCCAGCTGACCTACAACCTGACTAACACCACGGATATCTATAAGTTCCAAACCGAGATTTATGAGTTGTCTGGCAATACCGACAAGGCCTTCAACACCCAGAAGCACTACATGGCCATCAAGGACTCTGTCAACAATGTCATCATGTCTGAAGAGATGATGGGTTCAGCCAGCGACTTGGAGTATGCTGAAGCGCGCAACATGTTTATCAGCAAACGCAACACACAGCTTCAGTATGCCATCACCATTGTCATCTTCGCGTTCCTGCTGATAGGTCTACTGATCTATCGCATGAACAAAAACCGATACCTGCGCAAGCTGCAGCGTCAGAATCACGACCTGCTCATTGCACGCGACAAGGCGCAAGAGGCTAACCGCATGAAAATCAACTTCCTGCGTAACATGAGTCATGAGATTCGCACACCGCTCAACATCATCAGCGGCTACGCACAGATCATCAGCGACCCCCGCACGCTGACCAGCGATGCAGAGCGAGCAGACATTGCCAAGCGTATCGGCCATAGCACGAACACCATTGTACGCATCGTCGACGAAATCCTCGACATTTCCAGCAAGGAAAGCATCCACTATATCGACAAGTCCGACATGGTTGCCTGTAACGACCTGCTACGACAGTTGGCAGGACCTTATCAGGACGAGGACTCTCCGTTCTCCCTGCACCTGGAGCTATTGCTCAAAGACAGTTGTAAAATCATAACCAACCTCAAAGAGGTGCAGAAGATTCTTAACCACCTGATGGACAATGCCATCAAGTTCACACCTCAGGGAGGCACCATCACTCTGCGCAGCTATCATCACGAACTCGACCAGAACGTTGTCTGTATCAGCGTTACCGATACAGGTTGCGGCATCAAGGAAGGCGACGAAGAGAAAATCTTCGAACACTTCTACAAGTCAGACATCTATAAGGAGGGTGTCGGACTGGGACTGTCGGTGGCTCGCCGTGTGGCACGCCAGTTAGGTGGCGACGTCGTCCTCGACACGCGCTACAATGAGGGCAGCCGCTTTATCTTGCAATTGCCTAAGGAATAGCTGTTGGCTATTAGCTATTGGCTGTTAGCTTTTGGCTTAACCGCGCTGGTCAGCACCCCACATCATCTTTTCACGCAGGGTATGGAAATACTTCGTACCAGCACGCTTGATGACCTTTACCCGGTAGGGCGCCTTGCGCAAGGTCAGGCGCGTCGTGTCGGGCAGGTTCTCCGAGCGGCCGTCCAGCGCCACCAGATAGTTGTGCGTCCTGCTCTCTACCGTTAGTTTAATCTCACAGTCTTCCGAGAAGACGATGGGACGGACATTCAACGAGTGG
>OMQN01000145.1 GCA_900313235.1 uncultured Prevotellaceae bacterium
TGGAGAACGAGTTGGCCAACGAGACCAACAAGTATAACGAGGGTCTGCGCGACTCACTGCAGCACTTCCTGGCAGCATATAATAAGGATAAGAAGTTTGACCTTATCCTGACCAAGCAGGGCGACAACATCCTGTATGCCGCCAAGCGTTTTGACATCACCAACGACGTCATCAACGGTCTGAACAAGCGCTACAAGTCTACTCTGAAGACTGAGGCCAAGAAGGAAGAGAAGAAATAATTCAAGGAGTTCAAGGAGTTAAGGGAGTTAAAGAAGTGAGGCATGGACATACAGAAAATTCTGACTAAACTCCATATCTCAGAGCTTAACGAGATGCAACAACACGCCGCCGAAGCCATATTGGGCTCCGACGGTGATGTTGTTTTACTGTCACCCACTGGCACAGGAAAAACGCTGGCCTATCTCCTACCCCTTGTACAGCTGCTGGACGGCACATCCGATGCTGTTCAAGCCCTCGTCATCACACCTGGCAGAGAGCTGGCACTGCAGTCGCATCAAGTGTTGCAGAGCATGGGCTGCGGCATCCGCTCGACAGCCTGCTATGGCGGACGCGCTGCCATGGAGGAGCACAAAGTGTTGAAAGAGGTCAAGCCACAGATTGTCTTTGGTACGCCTGGACGTCTGAACGATCATTTGGACAAAGAAAACATCTCGCGTTACGGCATCCGTTATCTCGTCATTGACGAGTTTGACAAATGTCTGGAGATGGGTTTCCAGGCCGAGATGCAGAAACTCATCAAGAGTCTGCCTGGGCTACAGCGCCGCATCCTTCTGTCGGCAACCAATCTGGAACAGATTCCGCAGTTTGTCAACATGTCAAAGAAAGGCACACTGATAGACTTTCTGCCTGACGATGAACAGACCTCTGAACGCATCACGCTCTATGAGGTGCACAGTCCCCAAAAAGACAAGCTGGAGACACTTAAGCAACTGCTTCTGAGTTTTGGCGACAACAGCAGCATTGTATTCCTGAACTACCGCGAGTCGGTGGAACGTGTCAACAGCTATCTCGTGGAACAAGGATTTGTTACCAGTTGCTTCCATGGTGGACTGGAACAGAAAGAGCGCGAGGCGGCACTCTACCGCTTCAGCAACGGTTCTGCCAACGTACTGGTCAGCACCGACTTAGCATCGCGTGGCCTTGACATTCCCAACATCGAGAACATCATCCACTATCACTTGCCAGAGAGCGAGGACGGCTACATCCACCGCGTAGGCCGTACTGCCCGTTGGGATGCCCAAGGACGCTCGTTCTTTATTCTGAACGCCAGCGAGCACATCCCCGAGTATGTCGAGGGCGATGTGGAGGAGTATACCGCGCCCGAATCGCAGTACACTGAGCCGGCGCGTCCCAAGATGACAACCATCTACATCGGCAAGGGTAAGAAAGACAAGATATCGAAGGGCGACATCGTCGGTTTCCTCTGCAAAGCAGGAGGCCTGACTGCCGATATGATAGGGCGCATCGATGTAAAAGACCGTTATACCTATGCTGCCATTAAGCGCGAAAAACTGAAACAGGTACTGCAACAGACACGCGGCGAAAAGATTAAAGGTATTAAGACAATCGTCGAAGATTGCAACGTCACACTTCGATCAAAAGGTTGAAGAAGTGAGGTAATTGCAAGGCAGAGTTGACAAAATGCAAGGAAAAACGGATATTTCACTTAATTTATGCTCAAATATTTGCCCAATTCAAATAAAAAGTGTAATTTCGCACCGCAAAAGTAAAAACATTAGAAACGTATCACAAATAAAAATTAATCTAAAATGAAGAAGTACAACTTTAACGCCGGTCCTTCAATGCTCCCCCGCGAGGTCATTGAGAAGACTGCTCAACAGTGTTTAGACTTCAACGGTTCTGGTCTCTCGCTGATGGAGATCAGCCATCGTGCCAAGGATTTCCAGCCCGTCGTTGACGAGGCCGTAACTCTGGTAAAGGAACTGCTGCAGGTTCCTGAGGGTTACTCAGTAATCTTCCTCGGTGGTGGTGCATCGTTGGAGTTCTGCATGATTCCCTACAACTTCCTGATTAAGAAGGCCGCCTACCTGAACACAGGTGTATGGGCCAAGAAGGCTATGAAGGAAGCCAAACTGTTTGGTGAGGTAGTAGAAGTTGCTTCTTCCGCTGATGCCAACTATACATTCATCCCCAAGGATTGGACTGTTCCCGCTGATGCAGACTATCTGCACATCACCACGAACAACACCATCTACGGTACGGAGATTCGCAAGGACCTCGACGTTCCCGTACGTCTGATTGCCGACATGTCTTCAGATATCTTCAGCCGTCCTATCGACGTTGCTAAGTACGATGCTATCTATGCTGGTGCTCAGAAGAACCTCGCTATGGCTGGTGTAACCATCGCCATTCTGAAGGACGATGCACTGGGCAAGGCTCCTCGTGAGATTCCTACCATGCTCGACTACCGCACACACGTCGACAAGGGTTCTATGTTCAATACTCCTCCTGTAGTGCCCATCTACTCTGCTCTTGAGACCCTCCGCTGGATCAAGAAGAATGGTGGTGTAGAGGCTATGGACAAGCTGGCTCAGCAGCGTGCAGAGATCGTCTATGGTGAGATTGACCGCAACAAGATGTTCCGTGGAACAGCTGTTGAGGAAGACCGCTCACTGATGAACATCTGCTTCGTCATGGCTGACGAGTACAAGGAGCTGGAGAAGGACTTCCTCGACTTCGCCGTATCAAAGGGCATGGTTGGTGTGAAGGGTCACCGTTCGGTAGGTGGTTTCCGTGCTTCTTGCTACAACGCTCAAACCATCGAGGGTGTTAACGCTCTCGTAGCTTGCATGAAGGAATTTGAAGCAAATCACTAAGAATATGAAAGTATTAGTTGCAACAGAGAAGCCATTTGCAGCAGCTGCTGTTAATGGCATCAAGGCTGAAGTAGAAGCTGCCGGCAATGAGCTGGCACTGCTCGAAAAATATACAGAGAAGGCTCAGCTGCTGGACGCCGTGAAGGACGCTGACGCACTGATTATCCGTTCGGACAAGGTAGATGCTGAGGTACTCGACGCTGCCAAGCAGTTGAAGATTGTCGTTCGTGCCGGTGCTGGTTACGACTTCGGTCTGTTGGTAATGGCCGTCCGCGGTTTCTATAACGGAAAGAGCGGTAGCGAGTTGTTAGGCAAGAAGTTAGGTATTCTGGCATTTGGTAATGTAGGTCGCAACGTAGCACGCATCGCCAAAGGCTTTGGCATGGACGTTTATGCTTACGATGCCTTCTGCCCTGCAGAGGTTATCGAGAAGGCTGGCGTACACGCTGTTGCCAACCAGGACGCTCTCTTTGAGACCTGCGATGTCGTATCACTGCACATCCCTGCTACTCCTGAGACCAAGCAGAGCATCAACTACGCACTCGTTGGCAAGATGAAGAAGGGGGGCATTCTGGTAAACACTGCCCGTAAGGAGGTCATCGACGAGGCCGGCCTCATCAAGCTGATGGGCGAACGCGAGGACCTGAAGTTCGTTACCGACATCATGCCCGATGCCAATGACGAGTTCCTGAAGTTCGAAGGCCGTTACTTCTCTACTCCTAAGAAGATGGGTGCTCAGACTGCCGAGGCCAACATCAACGCTGGTATCGCTGCTGCCAAGCAGATCAACGCCTTCTTCAAGGATGGCGACACCAAGTTCCAGGTGAACAAGTAAGTCAATAATTACTACCATGATAGAGCCCCGATTTGGACATGCCGAATCGGGGTTTTATTTTGCCAAACTTACTATGCACTCGGAAATAAAAAGAAAAGCAAGCTTTCCTTTTGTATTTCTCTCGTTTTTTCGTAACTCTGGCTTCGCCGAACTTACTTGGCACTCGGAAATACAAAAGAAAAGCAAGCTTTCCTTTTGTATTTCTCTCGTTTTTTCGTAACTTTGCATGCAAATTATCACTAGACATGAAAAGAACACTAATTCTGGCTGTTTTAGCACTAACTATGCTGGGCAGCACAAAAGCACAAGAAGCACAAGTGATTGGAAAGAGTAACATCAAGTTAAGCAGTAAGCTGATGACTCCTGAGGCACTTTGGGCCATGGGGCGCATCGGCAGTTACGAGGCTTCGCCAGACGGCAAGCACATCGTCTATCAGGTGGGCTACTACAGCGTCAAACAGAACAAGAGTCACCATGTGTTGTACATGATGAACGCTGACGGTAGCGGTCAGCAGTTGCTGACCAAGAGTGCCAAGAACGAGACTGACCCACAGTGGTTGGACAACGAGACACTGGCCTTTGCTACTGGCGGTGAGATATGGGCCATGAAGCTGGATGGTAGTGAGCGTCGCCAACTGTCGAAGACAGATGGAAAGGTAGAAGGTTTCAAGTTCTCTCCAGACCATAAAAAGGTGATTGTGCTCAAGAGCATTGACTTCCATGAGATTATCAAGCAGAACCCCACAGACCTGCCTAAGGCTACCGGTCGTTTGGTAACAGACTTGATGTACCGCCACTGGGACCACTATGTGGAGAGCATCCAGCACCCCTTCATTTTCTCCGTAGGAAACGGTTGTACCGTCGCATCTGATGGTATTGACATCCTTGAGGGTGAACCCTACGAATGCCCTATGGAGCCTTTCGGTGGCATGGAACAATTGGCATGGAGCCCTGATTCGAAATTCATCGCTTTCACTTGCCGTACAAAGACTGGTATCAGCTATAGCATCTCTACCGACAGCGACATTTTCCTTTATGATGTTGAAAGTAGAGATCTGAATAAGACAAGAAACCTCTGCAAGAATGGTTGTGAATTTGGTGCCATGACCGATGGCGGCTACGTAGGTTCTCCCGATGGTACCTGCAATCCTACGAAGACGCTGAAAGACCAGTTTATCAACAAGAATCTGGCAGACTTTAATGTCGGTTACGACGTCAACCCCAAGTTCTCTCCCAACGGCCGCTATGTTGCCTGGCTGTCTATGAAGCGCGACGGCTACGAGAGTGACCGCAACCGCTTATGTGTCTACGACCTCAACGAGTTGGCTAAGGAACCTGCAGCAAACGCAAAGACCTACATCACAGAGAGTTTCGACTCCAGCGTAGACGATTTCTGCTGGGCTTCCGATTCGCGCACCATCTATTTCATTGGTGTATGGCATGCTACAGAAAACCTCTATCGCACCAATCTAAAGGGTGAGGTTACTCAGTTGAGCAACGAATGGGCAGACTTTGGTTCCCTGCAGATGCTGAACGACAAGCAGATTCTGGCAGAGCAGCACTCATTCCTGGCTCCTGCCGACCTTTATATCGTTACCCCTGGCAAGACCATGGCCAAGACCTCAAAGCAACAGATTACGGAAGTTAACAAGCACATCCTTGACCAGTTGGACAAGCCCTCTGTAGAACAGTATTGGGTAAAGACCACCGATGACAAGGAGATGCTCACATGGGTTATTCTGCCCCCCAACTTCGACAGGAACAAGAAATACCCCACCCTGCTCTTCTGCGAAGGCGGTCCTCAGAGTCCGGTCTCTCAGTTCTGGAGCTATCGCTGGAACTTCTTTATCATGGCATCGCAAGGTTATGTTGTCGTCGCTCCCAATCGCCGCGGTCTGCCTGGCTTTGGTCAGGAGTGGCTTGAGGAAATCTCTGGCGACTGGACAGGACAGTGCATGAACGACTATCTGTCAGCCATAGACTTTGCAAGCAACAACCTGTCATACGTCGACAAGAATCGTCTTGGCGCTGTTGGTGCTTCGTTTGGCGGCTTCTCCGTTTACTATCTGGCAGGTCACCACGACAAGCGCTTTAAGTGTTTCATTGCTCACGATGGCGCTTTCAACCTTGAAGCCATGTACACTGAGACTGAGGAGAACTGGTTCTCTAACTGGGAGTACGACGATGCCTATTGGAACAAAGACCAGACAGCACGTGCCAAGAAGACCTACGAGAACTCTCCCCATCGCTTTGTGGACAAGTGGGACACCCCTATCCTTGTCATCCACGGCGAGAAGGACTACCGCATCAATGCCACACAAGGTATGTCGGCCTTCAATGCTGCTCGCATGAAAGGCATTGAAGCACAACTGCTCATCTTCCCTGACGAGAACCACTGGGTACTGAAACCACAGAACGGCATTCTCTGGCAGCGCACCTACTTCGGCTGGCTTGACAAGTGGCTGAAATAGATCAGAAATCATAAATCGAAAAAATAATAAACTGAAATGACACAAGCAATTCAAAAAACACTTCGCGACAGTGCTGCTATGCGCTGGACTGCTTTGCTGCTGCTGGCCATGGCCATGTTCTGCAGCTATATCTTCATGGATATCCTCTCGCCTATCAAGGACCTGATGCAAGAGACCCGTGGCTGGGATTCTACCGCCTTCGGAACCATGCAGGGTTCAGAGGTATTCCTGAACGTGTTTGCCTTCTTCCTCATCTTCGCAGGTATCATCCTC
>OMQN01000143.1 GCA_900313235.1 uncultured Prevotellaceae bacterium
GTTGAGTTCAACACCATCTGCAGAGACGATGGTGAAGCGCTGTTCACCCACCTTCAGATAGGTATCGCCAACAAACTGGAAGGAATACTCCGGATAGTCTGACCGCTGCTGGGCAGTGATATACACCACTGTCTCCGTGTCCTTCAACTCCACCTTTGTCACGTCAAGGACAAGATTGAAGAATCCGTCACCATAACAAGTTCCAAACTCCGTGGTGGGCTGTTGCCACACCATCGTTTTTACCTTTGCCGTTGCAGTCGTTGCTACAAAGGCACAAAACAAGAAAATCATGGAGCGCATCGCTGCGTTCCATGATTTCTCCATAGGTCTTTTGACTAAATCAAAATCTGACATATAATAATAGTTGATTAATAAGCTATAACTTCTCGCCCGTTTTATTCTACAACTTTGCGAGGCTGGTACTCAAAGAGTCTTTGGTTGTTGCGCAGTTCCTCAATGCTGAGATTATGGAGTACACTGCCCTTCCAACTAGCACCCCAAGCATTGAAAGGCTCGCCTTCGGGTGAAATGAAAGTGAAGGTCTTCACGTCCAGGGGTATCGGGTCAAATACTTTCAGATAAGCAATATAGTCACCGGCGTTGCCCTCCAAAAAGAACAACTCGTTCTGTGGGACGCCCTGTACTTCGCGAAGTTTGTACTGTCTGCCTGCATCGTCGAGTAGCACGTCAGCCTTGTCATTACCCCAGCTGAATCCCCAATACTCGCGTGTCCAGTTCTGCTCGCAGGCAACAGCCAGATAGGTAGCTTCGGGGGTAAGCCAGATAGCCATCGTACCGTCTTTTTGTGGTTTGATGAGGTGGGCATCTGTCAAGACTTTCCAAGTGTTCCAATTCTGTTTGTCATAGGGTTTGTCCTCGCTAAGATGTGCCTGAAGCAGACGAGGCTGATGGAACTGTGGCTTGACGTCGTAGTCGAAACCTACTCCTGCCCATCCGTTGTTATGCTGCTGTTGGAGGCTCACCTTATCGCCCACCAGATACCAGTTGGGAATACCGAAGATGATCACATCTTTCGTGCTTTCTGGCAGTGGCGGGAAGAAGATTTTCAGGTCAACGACATCACCCTTCTTTGCCTTGATGCTGAAATGCTTGCGGAAGGTGTCGGGTTCCGTACGACGTATGCGATACTGCACACCCGTCTCACCATCCACGAGACAGGTCTCCTCAGACGTCAGCCAGAGGTGAGTCACCTCGTCGGCAGGCATGCGGAAGTAACAGTGCATCACCGTCTCGCCACCCTCGGCAGTCAGTCGCCAGCTCATCGGCATATACGGTTGGTCGTCGAGTGGCATATTGGCAATTTCAGGGAACAGCTGCTGATAGTCTTTGACGATGGTCACGTTCTTGGCTTCGCAGTTGTCCTTGATCCAGTCGTTGTTCGTGGAGTGCCAGACAGCAGAGGTCTTTTTCGTCTTTTTATCCGTGTTCACTTCTGGACGAGGGACAAAGACACCGGGACTGGAGGCCAGCACTTTCACTTTTTGCTCTTGTGCCTGCACAGAAAGGCAAGCGATAGCCATCAGGCTAAGGATCATGATACGTTTCATATCTCTTTCGGTTTTTTGTTAATACTCCTTATATGCATGAGCTCATCGCGATATTCTTGGTAACAGGCTGGCGACTCCTTAGTACCTAAGGGTGCATGGGTGCCGTAGAGCAGTATCTTGCCGTTCACACGTTCGGCAATCCAGCGGTATTGCAGTTGCTGGCGCATATCCTTCAGTTCAAAGAAGAACTGCTGGTGCGAGAAACTCAGCAGATAGCCTGGTGTCTCGTCGCTATACCAACAAGCCACTTGCAAGAGTCGTCCGAAGACATCTATCTCTTTATTATCCGGAAACACATATACACTCGACACTACATTGCTGCCGGCGGGTTGTGTACACTGCAGTTCACCTTGTTTCACATGGTTATAGGCTGCCATCTTGGCAATAAACTCATCCACACGCGCTGGGTTCTGGTAGGGCAAGGTATCCTTCGTCAGTTCAGCTGAAGCATAGTGAAGATGATCGGTATAAGCAGGACTCACCGTAGGACTCACAGGAACCGTCTTCTGCTGTTTGCCAGAATCATGCAATTGCTTTTTCTGTTTTTTGGCAGGTTGCTTCTTGTCTGTTTTCTTATTGACGGTCTTCTGGCTGGATGTTCCCTCCTTCTTGGGTTCTTTGGAGGTTGCCGCAACAACAGACGCCTGCTGGGATTCCACCTTGGCCACCACGTTGGAAGCCGTAGGCATCGTCTCCCCTGTAGGCATCATCGTTATCCCTATACCTATTATTAATAAGACACATGCGGCGGCAGCCACCCACCACCAGCGGCGCACAGGACGAACCATAGGTGCATTCATCTGCCCCTTCATGTCGTCCATGAAGCCAGGAGGTAACTGCGGTGTATCAGCGTATTTCCGACGCAATGCCTCACGCAAGTCCGTGTCTTTATATTGTTTGTTCATATATTCTTCGTTGACTATTCCGACGTCTGAAGTGTCGGACACAGTTTCTTATACAGTTTCTTTCTCGTTCTGTACAGACGGTTGGCCAGTACCCCGGCCTCCACGCCCATGATGTAGGCAATTTCCGTCAGCGGACGGTCTTCGTAGTAGTAAAGCGTCACGAGCATCCGCTCGTCATCAGGCAGGTCGTCCACCATCTGCATCAGCTGTTCGATGCGCTCTTCGCGACCTGTCGACAGTTCTGCCTCCAGTTCCTTCTCACTGATGTCCGTCTGCCACACCTCACTGTCTTCTATCGAGACTGTCAGGGGGCGCCGCCGCTTCAAGAAGTCCAGCGTCAACCGGTAAGCAATACGGCAGAGCCATGTAGAGAGCGAAGCACGCTGTGGGTCGTAGCTATCGATATGGTCGAAGGCCCGCACGAAGGTGTCCTGTGTCAGTTCTTGAGCATCCATCACGTCGGGCACCTGTCTCACGATCATAGCAAAGATACGTTGGGCATAGCGACCGACCATCTCTGTCTGCCCCTCACGCCGTCCTCTGCGAACTGCCTCCACGATGTTTTTCTCTGTCAGAGCACTCATCAGTGATTCGGTTTCATCTATTATACGACAAGTTGAGGGAAATATCTTGCATTTCCCTCAACAATTTATTCACAATTAAGATTTTTTAAAGATCCTCGACTCTCCTTACGTTGGACGTATCAGCCGAACGTCCCAAGAGGAAGCGGTCGATGAAGGCCTGTACCTCAGGCCATTGAGTCTGCGGCAACTGGCAGTGGCCATGTTTACCAACGATGCTCCAGCCCATGCGGTCGGCAATGCCAAAACGCTCCCATACCTTTACGGCAGCTTGGGCAGAAGGCAACATCGAACCGTCAGCCAGCCACTCATAGTCAGGATTGCCCAACAACAACAGAGCACGCGGACATACCATGGTACACAGTTCGTGCTGATCGTAAGGCAAGCGGTAGACGCTATCGCCGTGGAAGTTCTCCTTCTGGCTCTCCAGGAACCAGTGGTAGTCGGTCTTGTCAAGGTCCTCCAGATTCTTGCCAGCCAGTGTC
>OMQN01000141.1 GCA_900313235.1 uncultured Prevotellaceae bacterium
CCCATTCTATCAATTTACAATTTGACGATTTACAATTTACTATTTACTCAAACTCGGCCTTCAGTACCTCAATAACGTGGTCAACGGTCTCCTCCTCGAGGTCAGCCTTCTCAATCAGCATCTCGCGTGGAGCGTTCAGCACGGCCTTGGCGGTATCCAAGCCGATAGCCTTGATAGAATCGATGATCCACTGGTCGATTTCGTCAGAGAACTCGTCGAGGTAGATATCCTCGTCGGCCTCACCCTCGTTGACGACACGGAAGACGTCGATGGTGTACTCTGTCAGCATAGAGGCGAGCTTGATGTTCAGACCGCCCTTACCGATAGCCAACGAAACCTCCTCGGGCTGCAGGTAGACCTCGGCCTTGTGCTCTTCGGGGTTCAGCGTGATGCTGGTAACCTTAGCGGGTGACAGGGCGCGCTGGATGAACAGCTGCATATTGCTAGAGTAGTTGATAACGTCGATGTTCTCGTTGCACATCTCACGGACGATGCCGTGTACACGGCTACCCTTGACACCAACACAGGCTCCTACTGGGTCGATACGATCGTCGTAGCTCTCAACAGCCACCTTGGCACGCTCACCAGGCATGCGGGCAATGCGACGAATGGTAATCAGACCGTCCTGAATCTCAGGAACCTCGGCTTCGAGCAGACGCTCCAGGAACTGGGGACTGGTACGTGAGAGGATGATGCGAGGATTGTTGTTCTCGTTCTGCACTTCCTTGACGATGGCACGAACGGTCTCACCCTTGTGGTAGTTGTCGGCAGGAATCTGCTCCTGCTTAGGCAAGTGGAGCTCATTACCCTCATCGTCGATGAGCAGTACCTCACGCTTCCACATCTGGTAAACTTCAGCGCTGACAACCTGACCCACCTTGTCCTTGTACTTGTTGTACAGTGAGTCGTGCTCCAGCTCCAGAATCTTTGAAGCCAGCGTCTGACGCAGGTTCAGGATGGCACGACGACCAAACTTCTGGAAGTCTACCTCCTCAGAAACCTCCTCACCGACTTCGTAGTCGGGCTCAATCTTCTGAGCCTCGGTGAGTGAGATCTCCTTGTTCTCGTCCTGTACCTCACCATCAGCAACGACGATACGGTTGCGGTGAATCTCAAAGTCACCCTTGTCAGGGTTGACGATGACGTCGTAGTTCTCATCAGAACCGAACATCTTGGCAATGACGTTGCGGAAACTCTCCTCCAGCACGCTCACCAGGGTGGTACGGTCAATGTTCTTTGTCTCTTTGAATTCCTGGAAGGTCTCAATCATGGATGGACCCTTCACACTCTTTGTTGCCATAGATATTATTTTATTTTTTTACTTATTATCGATTTACTTGAAGTTCAGCAGATACTTGCAGTACTTGACAGCATTGACAGCAAAGGTCTTGTCGACCTCTACGAGTACGGGGCGCTTCTTGCCCTCAACCTGCTGCTTCTCTTTGACAGTCACTGTAAACTGGCTGCCATCTTCGCTGACTTCCTTTAGTATGCCTTGTAGCTTCTTGCCATCAGCAGCAAGAACTTCTACCTCTTTTCCAACGTGATTACGGTATTGCTCAATCACCTTAAAGGGCTGACCAATACCAGCAGAACCTACCTCCAATTCATATTCGCCAAGCTCCTCGCCCAACTTTTCCTGCAGGAAGCGGCTCAGGTCGGCACAGTCCTCAATCCATACACCATCGGCATGGTCAATCTCAATGACGATGCGGTCATCGTCGGTCATCTCTACATCTACCAAATAATAGTCGCCCTTCGCGAGCCACTCATTCACTGCGGTCTTAATGACGTTGTTGTCTATCATATTGTTTTTGTTAATTAAAACAAGAATGAGAGGCTTCGTAAAGCCCCTCATTCCTCTGAACGGGTGCAAAGGTAAGCATTTTCCGTGAATGCTGCAAGTATTTTGCTGATTTTCTTTCCCTTAGCCCGTTATTTTCTCTATTTCCTGACCCGTACTGTCAGTGTTTGTGCGTCAAAAGAGATGCCGTCATGCTCAAAGAAGGTGCTCAGCACACCCTGCGCAGCCAGTTCGGCGGGGGTTCCTACGTACAACTGTTGTGGAGCCATCAGCCACAGCATATCAGCCAGTTGCAGCGATATCTCCACATCGTGTGTCGACAGGAAGATGGTCTTCTGTTCCTCATGTGCCAGGCGCCTCAGCAACTGGAGCAGTTCTACCTTGCTGGGATAGTCGAGGAAGGCGGTGGGTTCATCCAGATAGATGATGGGGGTCTGCTGCGCCAACGCCTTGGCAATCATTACCTTCTGGCGCTCGCCATCGCTCAGCGACTGTATCTGGCGTTGCCTTAATGGTTCGATGCCTACCAGTTGGATAGACTCGTCAACGATGCGATGGTCTTCCTTTGACAACATGCCCCAGAAGCCCGTATAGGGGGCTCGTCCCATAGCCACCAACTCAGCGACCGTCATATTCCGGACGTGGGGCTTTTCTGTCAGCACGACACCTATCAGTCTGCTCAATTCCTGATCTGAATAGGTGGAGAGTGCTTTGCCTTGCAGCAGGACGTTGCCGTCCAATGCAGGTTGAAAGGCAGACAGCGTGCGTAGCAGTGTCGACTTGCCGACACCATTTCTGCCCAGCAGACAGGTTAGTTCTCCACTGCTGATGGCACCGTTCAGCTGGGTAGCCACAGTCCTTTCTCTGCCTTTATGAGTATATCCTATGCTGAGGTCTTGCAGTATGACGCTTTCCTTCATGTTACAAAAGTACGAAAATATATGGAATAATGTGCAATAAGTTCGGAGAAAATAGCATTTTTGCGTAGTAATGCTTCCTGACCTGTTATAATGAGTTGCTTGCGGGCACGTGTCATTGCTACGTTGAGTTTGCGGTCTATCGTGTGACCGTCCTCCTCAAAACAGTTGGAGGTCAGGAAGTCAAGTCCGTCTTGGTCCTGGACTCCCGTGGAGTAGATGATGACATCGCGCTGGGAGCCTTGATAGCGCTCGACGGTATCGATGGTGATGGCTTCCAGTTGGGGGAATCCCAACAGCACAAGTTTGCGGTGTATCTGGGCTATCTGGTGTCGATAGGTCACGATGATGCCGATGCTACGTGCTGCATCAAAACGCTCGCTGCCTATTTGATGATAGAGGCGGCGCAGCACGTCGACGACCACCGAGGCCTCGTCGTCGGCAGGAAGGAAGAGCACCCTGTGTCGCTTGAGCTGGTCGTCAAGCGCATCTTCCGAGGGCTCAGTATAGTCGAGCTCCGTCTCCAACTGGTGGGGGCAGGGTACTGGCTGCAGTTGTTCATGTCGATAGAAAAAGGCATTAGGGAAGGCAGCAATGTCTGGATGCATGCGCCCCTGGTGCTGAAGCAGCCCCACAAAGGTCTGGCGGCCAGCCTCTCGCTCTTGGCGTAGCAGACGCTCAAAGAGTGACAGGCGACAGCCGTGCAGTTGTGGCTCGTCATCTGCTTGTGCCACCACAGCAGGCAACTGCTTATGGTCGCCAATAAGGATGAAGCGGTCGATGCTGTCTGACGAGAGTAGTCCAACGATATAGGGTTCCAGAATCTGTGAGGCCTCATCGACGATGCAGAGCGAGAAGTGTTTCATGCTCAACAGGAAGGGGCGTGTCAGCAA
>OMQN01000140.1 GCA_900313235.1 uncultured Prevotellaceae bacterium
CTTAACTATACCGCACCACTAATCATGCTGGCATCGTTAGGTGTTGCCGCCCTGCTGCTGGGTCTGGTACTGAAGGCTGTCGACAAGAAGAAGGGACTGGGATTGGAAGAACCAAATATCAAGTAAACAACAGTGAACAAGAACGTTAAAACAGACAATGCACTGGCTGAGATATTTAGTTTCACCAGTGATGGCGAGGTAACAGAATACCACGTCATGATACACGCCAAGGCTGACGGCCGGACATTCCAGCAACAGCTGGATGCCGTGCTCGACAGCTATGAGCAGCTGAAGGCTACCGAACTGCAGGGGGCCACCGCCGTGCTGAAGCGCTACTTCCTCAGCGATGTGGCCAACCAGGCTGACGACGTACTGCTGGCAGACACCAGCGACTGTGCCAAGAGCATCATTGGGCAGGCTCCCCTCGATGGTTCCAAGATTGGACTGTGGGTATACCTGATGACGAATGTCAGCAGCCGCCAGTTGCCCAGCGGGCTCTATGAAGTAGCCCATGGTGACTTCCGCCATCTGTGGAATGCCTCAGCACACAACACAGCCCAGAACTCTGAGTACCAGACACGCCTGCTCTTCAATGAGTATGTCATGCAACTGGTTCAGGAGGGCTGCACGCTGGCCGACAACTGCATCCGTACATGGCTCTTCGTCAATGATGTCGACGTCAACTACGCTGGTGTGGTGGCTGCCCGCAACAAGGTATTCTTCACCCAAGGGCTCACAGAAGACACGCACTATATTGCCTCGACAGGTATTGGTGGACGTGCCTGCGACCCACAAGTGATGACACAGATGGACAACTACGCCATAGCAGGTATTAAGAAGGAACAGGTACATTATTTATATGCACCTACCCATCTGAACCGTACCAGCGACTATGGTGTCAGCTTTGAGCGTGGCACGTATGTTGACTATGCCGACCGCCGACACGTCATCATCTCTGGTACTGCCAGCATCAACAACAAGGGTCAGATAGAGCATCCGAAGGATATCGTGAAACAGACCCACCGCATGTGGGACAATGTAGAGGCATTGCTCCAAGAAGCTGGCAGCAGCTACGAAGATGTGGGTGTGATGATAGTTTATCTGCGCGATGTTGCCGACTATGCCATCGTCAACCGCATGTTCGACGAGCGTTTTCCCCATCATCCACGCATCATCGTCCACGCTCCAGTATGTCGTGCCGGATGGCTCATAGAGATGGAGTGCATGGCTGTCAAGAAGCAGGACGCTACTGATATGCCGGCATTCTAATTTCTGAAACGTACCACTAGCGGCAAATGGTCACTGAAGCCGCGCTGGTAACGATAACCATTAAAGGTACGGAGGGGTTTTACTCCTCCGTATTTTTTGTCTTCTTCCAACAGGAAGGGAGCATCATTGATAAAAGCCTTGTCGATGCAATCGGCAAGCGCTGTGCTGACAAAGACGTGGTCGATGCTCTGCCATACCCCTTGATAGCGATAGGTTGCCTTGGCACCATGCGCTCCTGTGGCCTTAGCTGTCACATTATGCATACCACCTTTTTCCATGAAGCGCAAGGCAGAATCTGTAGCCCCGTCGTTGAAGTCTCCGACAATGATGACTTTAGCCTCAGCAGGTAACTGGCGGACTACACCCATCACGCGGTCAGCAACCAGTTGGCGATTGGGGCGCGACTGCTTCTCGCCACCAAAACGGCTGGGTGCATGAACCACAAAGATGTGCAACGTATCGCCCCTCAGCGTCTCTCCCTTGACATAAAGTATATCGCGCGTAGGACGCATACCTTCCAACGGTGTCACATCCAGATAGTCATAACAGATGGGGCGAAATGCCATAGGCTGGTAGAGCAGAGCGACATCAATACCTCGCACATCTGGCGACTGCGTCATCAGATACTCATAGCCAGCACCACGCAACAGCGAGCGACGTGTCAGATCGAAAAGGCAAGAGTCGTTTTCTACCTCTACCAATGCTACAAGGTCTGGTACCCCTTCCTGCTGACAAGAAAGAATCTCTTGTCCGATATGGTTCAGCTTGCGCCAATAGCGAGCAGGTGTCCATTTCCGTTTGCCGTCAGGCATCCACTCCACATCGTCCTTTAGTGAGTCATGCTGACAATCGAACATGTTCTCACAATTCAGTTCTACGAGCGTCAGGAAACCTGTCAGCAAAAGACTCAGGAACATGCCCTCTTGATTTTCCACCCTGTCGATGCGATGAAGATACTCATCAGCGGTGACAGGTAGTTAAAGAAGCAGTATGGCAGATAAGTCAATGTGGCAACACCCAGTACGGTGCTCTGCGTCAAGCCACACGTATTCCACGGAATCAGCACAGAGGTTACTGTGGCACCATCCTCACACGAACGACTCAGTAGCTGCGGTTCATAGCCACGCTCACGGTAGGCGTCCTTGAACACCGAGCTGGAGAGCATGATAGACAGATACTGGTCGGCAGTAGCGATATTGCAGAACAGCGCCGTACCTACCGTTGATGCTACCAGCGACGCTGTGCCATGAACAAAGCGCAGCATCAGACGCATCAAGTCCTGCAGCTGCCCTGTAGCAGTCAGAGCGCCACCAAAGGTCTGTGCACAGATAATCAGCCAGACAGTAGGCATCATGCCTGCCATACCACTGGTATGCACCAGTTCGTTGAGCATGCTGTTGCCTGTATCAATGTCCGTGCTACCATAGCACACCTGCATCATACCTTTATACGACTGCAAGAGGCCTCTACTGCCTTCACCCGATATGATGTATACCAGTTCTGACTGCACCAGCAAAGCCACGACGACCGCCAGCAGTATAGCCAAAAACAGGACCACCATCGACGGCCATCGACGGGCAATCATGATACCTGTCAGCACAGGAACGATGAGCAGCCAAGGAGAGATGACAAAGGTATGCTGTAAACCTTCCATAAACTCAGCGACGTTGCCATGTCCAGAGACATCCATCGTAAAGCCAGCTATGAGGAAGATAGTTAATGAAATCAGGAAGGTGGGTACTGTGGTGTAGAGCATATAGCGGATATGCGTAAACAGAGGTGTTCCTGATACGCTCGATGCCAACACCGTGGTATCCGACAGCGGTGACAGCTTGTCGCCGAAATAGGCTCCCGTAATGATGGAGCCTGCAATCCATCCGTCGTCAAAGCCATGAGCTTTGCCAATACCCATCAGCGCCAGACCGATGGTAGCCACCGTAGTCCATGACGAGCCAATCATTAGACTCACCAATGCACAGAGCACGCTGCTGCTGACCAGGAAAATCTCTGGCTGTATAATCTGCATGCCATAGTATATCATGGTAGGTACGATGCCCGCCACCATCCATGTACCACCGATGGCACCAATAAGCAGCAGGATGATGATTGCCGGCACGCAGCTGGCAACCTTTGCTGCTATCTCTTTCTCCAGATTCTCCCATTCCAGTCTTTTTGAGAAATGCCCTACAAGCACACTCACCGCAGAAGCCACCAGGAGCGACACCTGCGAAGCACCATCAAGTGTTGCATTACCAAAGACGGCAATGCAACACGTGACGAGTACTATCAGTACGAGGAATGGTATAAAGCTTAACATACCTTCTCCAGGCGCTTCATCATAGCAAACATGAAGATGGCAGCGA
>OMQN01000138.1 GCA_900313235.1 uncultured Prevotellaceae bacterium
GACGCGTCAATGATGCCTGGTGGAAGAAGGATCATCCCACCTATACCTCCAGTTCGTCATCAGATTCAAACAGTTCTTCGTCCTCGTCTACTGAGCGAACCATGCTTTCGTTTGAATGCACTATCTGCAAGGCGACCTTTAAGGCATCCGGCATTGATGAAGCATCCCATATTTCTGCTAACAACCCGTGGTTTCACAAGCCAACCTGTCCGAAATATAAGCCCAAACCTGGACAGAACCCAAGTACGAGCCTAAAGGACTACACCCCGGCTCCAGAGCGACCTATGGTGTCGGAGCCACTGATGGAGATGCCTGTGCGTCAGCCAGCGCCACTGTTCTCCAGCATCAACGAGACGAACATCCGACATGAAAAGCCCGTGGGTATCATTGGTAAGCACAAATGGGGAGAGATTAGTGAGGAATCGCTTTCTGCATTTGAATCTCTGATGGGCGAAGAAATCCCCAGAGAGTTCGACATCGAACGCTATAACCACGACAAGGGAACCGTTATCCTTGGCACACATAAAGACAACGGAAGATACCAGTGGACTGTTCTGTGCCAACGACCCGACGGAAGCTATATGCTTATTTCTCAGCAAGAGTTGAAAGGAGGCTTCTTTTACGGCTCTCAAAACGTTGGAGAACTGCGTGATGTGCATTTTGAAGGACAGGGCGCGTATATCATCGCTGAATATACCAGCGGATACAGGCAGGTGTACAATAATAACGGAGAGATTGCACGAGATGGTTACAATATCAAAGTACTTGGAAGTATGGTTGATGGCAAACGACTTCTTTACGTGGGTAAAGACGAGGAAACCTCGCTGAATTTGATTATAGACGAAGATGGAGAAGTGATAGCTGATGGTCATGACATCGAGCAATATGACGACGCAATCATCGTGAGGAATGGTAACAATTACTGTCTCTCCAATTGGAAAGGCAATCTGTTGGAAATTGGCAACATCAACTCGTTTGAGGACATCAAAGCCTACAACAATCAGGGTTCTTACTATATCCTGAAAGACAGGGATAAGGGGTATGCCATCATAGGACGGGGCTTTATTCGTTATGGAGACTGGTACGATACAGAGGAAGAGGCACATCAGGCGTGGAGACAGTCTCGATAGAATAGATAGGTTGCCATACTTGGTATAAGGAGTTCCTAAAGAAATAGTGTTTCTTTCACATATAAGACACGCCCATCACATTTCACAAAATGCAACGGGCGTGCTAATTTTAAGTACCTCTTACTTCTACGACTCGAATGAACATCGTGTTGCCGGTTGCCTCCTTCTTGAACTCTGTTATGCCGTCAGAGCGGAAGAGACGTACTTTCTTTCCGGCAACAAGCCCGTCAAGACGAACTCCGTTTTCAAGTTTTGTTACCTTCACCTTGTGACCTGTCAGGTCATCTGCAACCGAGCGCACGATAGTGGTCGGGTCTTCTGTCGGGAAGAGGTTGACGAGAGCCGGATTCTCCAAGGCGTGTACGTTCCTTACAGCAGCAACCATCGACTCTGTGTTGGGGTAGTAGCTCCAGTCTACGAGGTGGCAGTTGATGTAAGCCTGTATCGGTTCGGTTACGCCGTCGACATAGAGCGTGGCGAATGCTTTCCGAACACCTGCGATTTCTTCAAAGTCAGATGCGGTAACTATTGCTACGGCGCTGTCGCTCAGTTCCTCGAAACTGTCGGGTGTGTCAAACACACCTACTGCTGCCACCATGTCGTCATGCAGTTTCGCATGGTCGATGAGTTCTACTAGGAACACGTTCTGACCATTCTCAATCGTATGGCTTAGCACATTACACTCCACATCCTCCAATGTTACGCGTACCTTCTTCTCGGCGCTCGCCTGACGGAGATAGCTCTTCGCCTTGTTGCGCGGATGTGCATTTGCATTGAAGATATTGTCAAATTCCACTATCACCTGACTGGTTACATAACCGTCGAACGAGTCGTCAATGGGGTATTGTATTACGAACTCCTGGTCGTCGTAGGGCTTGATGTGAGAGTCTTCTATCTCAAAAGTCTGACCATTGATTATGGCCGTCACCTTCTCTATTGCGGATGTTCCGGTATTGTCTACTGTAACGATGATGGGCAGAGTGCTGCTTCCGAGCAGCGCCTCGCTTCCGTATGACACATTCCATGTATAGCTGTTGCTGAAGAACTTGTCGTTGTACATCAGTACGGAACCGCTGGTGGTGATGTCGGTAAGCGTATATACGGCACATATATGGGCATCATCAAGATATCCGTCGAAATCGGTAATCACGAGGCTGTCAATCTCTGCTCCCAACGTTACCGGGTCGGTTATTTGCAGGGCGTTAGATACGTAGATGCGCGAAGCGTGCAGCATCATGGTGGCATCCTTCGCAATCTTTTTCTTTCCGTCATTGCCGCGGTACACATTATTCATCTGTGTCCATAACACGGCAAAGTTGTCAAGACCCTCTGAGTCGTCATCGCTGACAATCTTCACCTTGCCAGGCAAATTTTCACCAACGCCGAGGTCATTGCCCTGAATGCCGTCACCCTTGCCTGTCATGGCGATAGTCTTGACATAGATGTCGTTTATGGAGTCGTTCTTCTCATAAATCATCGCTATCACTCCATGTCCGCCAACGCGCTTCATGTAGAAGTCCTTCACTTTCAATGCCTCGTCATAATAGCTGATGTTGTCGCTGCTCAATGTCTTTGACGCATAGCGCATCACAGGCTTATCCATGTCGTTGGCTACGAGTGTTGCAGCCACAAGCACGGTGTCCTTACGCATGATGAGGTCATATTGGTGTACGATGTGGTCCTTGTCCAGGTTATAGTCGTATAATTGTACTGGGTCGCTCCATCTGGTACCGTTATATGTCCTCAGCAACAACTGCCCCTTGAACTGAAGGTTGTCCAGAGAGTCGGCCGACACGTTTTCGTCGATGACATCGAATTTACCATGCTGGTATACGACAGCGGCATGGCCGTCTTCTTGTATGGCCACTACAGGCTTCAGGTCGGCATTGCCGTCGTTGCCGTTGGTGTCGGAGATGTCATGATAGGTCCAACTACCATTGCCCTGACGCATCGCAGTCTTTATGCGTGTTTTTTGTTGTATCTCGCTGTTCTTGCTGACAACATTTTGCTCGTTTATCTGGCTGCCGTCAATAGCCTCTGTCATCTGCTCGTATGCCACAATCTCATAATTGCCTTGCTTTGAACGCATATTGTTGTATGCGGGCAGGCCATCGGAAGACAGAGCTTGCTTTGTAACCTCGTCATTTTCGATGGTGGCCAGCATGATCTTGTCGTCGTTATAGTTACCAGCAGTTCCCATGTCATTATATACAACCCTGTTCTCGCCAAGGAAATGAGGATTGGCGTCTACCGCTAAGTCGTTGACAATGGCCTTGCCGATAAGCTCGTTGCTTTCTGGTGCTGGAATGGGGCGATATACCTGTGCAAACGGTTTTGCTTCATTCTTTTTAATCCAGTAGGGGAATTCGTCATGGAACGGGTTGGTGTTTTCATCAGGTATCAATATCCTTCCTCCAAGGCGGAATCCGGCATTGGCGGAGAACTGGAATATAGGAGACTTCAAATTGGCATAGGCTTGTCCTACTATAAATAACATGACGACACCCCCATATCCATATTCCTTGCGACTGAAAAGACTTTCAATTCCGGCACGGCCGCCAAACTTTGCACCAACGCGCAGACCAGCCTTCAGGTTGAAGACACTTGACAGTTTGAAACTTCCTATTTTTTCTGGTGTCTGAATTTCAAGTGTTGCACCTGCTGCTAACTTGCCGCTGGCGTGTGCGAAAAAGCCCATGTTATCGCTTGACATCGACTCTGTGACCTCGCTGTCATACGACTTGATACCGAAATCAGCTTGTAAAGATCCCTCAACATTAGTAGTCAGAGAGATAACGTCGCTAAATTTCTTCAGTACTTCTTTCAACTTGTCGAAGCGTTTTGCGAAATCTGACTCTGACGTTGTATCTGCGATGTCCCATTGCATGGCATAGCCCCAGCCAATCTGTCCGGCCGCCTCACTCACCTGGAATCGGGTGAAGTCGTAAGGTGGCATCTTGAAACAGAGGTTGGCACCGCCAAAGAATCCTACACCGATGCGGTTGGCTTGAACGTCGAAGATGTCATCAGCCTCGTCGTATATCCATTCAGAAGTTGTCGTAATTGTCACCGTTCCTTACCTCCTGTCGTGCTTCGCTTACTTTTTCGCTTTCACCTTCGCGGTCGCCGCGGTTATATGACAGACCAATTTTCAGGATGTGCAGGTCTTTCCTGATGTCGTATATAAAGCTTGTTTTTAGACTTAAAGGCTTTAATGAGAACTTGAACTCTGCGGGCAATTTCATGTCAAAGCCGGCATCGGCAAATGCACCACTAAATTTACTTTCGTCATTTGCTCCCGAGTAGTTGTCGTCGACCTCCTTTTGGGCTGCTTCATTTGTGGCGTCGCGGTCGAAATTCAAATTACGGAAGAAGGGGAAACGGGCATATTCCATGTCGTTGGCCTTCAAAGAAATCTTGGCCACCTCGCCCTTGTTGATGACGTCAACCAGATTGAAACGCACGTAGAAATAGTCATAGGTAAATGACGTGAATTCGCTTGCTCTGACCACATCAACAGTCTGGTCGGTTGCCGTGCGCTCTGTTTGCGTGGCTACATTGGTGGCTGTCAGCACGCAGTTGGGAGTGGCGTTGCCTTTCGGACGTGAGAAAGACACCTCCAGTTGGGCAAAATGCTCCACAACCTGATTGTTCAACAGTTTTGGGAACTTGTTGCCGCAGTCGTCCATATACGACAGCGTGTCGGCCTCGACCTTTCCTGAGATGTCAACCTCGTCGATGCTGCACAGTCTATGGTCGATGTTGTTACGGATTATAACGGCGCGTTCGTCATTAAGGTTTAGGAAGTGCTGGTCGCTTATGGTGATGCTGTTGTTGCTTACTGTTCCTTTCCGCATGTTAATGAGCGCCTGGCAGCGGTCTATATTCACTATGCCTTCCTCGTCGGTGGCTCCGTCATATTTATACAATACCGGCAGGTAGCCATCTACGATAATCTCAATATATGACGGGTTGCCCATAGTGAGAATCTTGTGCTGCTTGCTCTTGGCGTCATAGCCGATGTATCTGACTGTAGGGTCGTAGACGCGGTTGCCGTCATAGTCGACGCGCTCAGGATGCAGGGCGGCGTTCCTGATAGGCTTGCCCTTCTCGTTGAATAGCGAAACGAAGAGAGTGTCGTATTTCTCATACAGTCCTGTACCTATCCAGTTGAAGTTCATCATCTCGCGCCCTTCATGCTTGTCGAGGTCGAAGGTGGGGGAGATTTCCATGTATCTCATCCTGTCGTTCAGGTCGATACCGGTATGCAGTTTGTTCTTGTCAAGGCGCAGTTTCTTCTCGCCGCTCATCAGAAACACATCCAGCAGGTCGCTGTTAGCCGGTACGTAGAAGCTCTGAAACTTGTCACCCTTCAGGTCCAGACGCGACACGTTCTTCTGCAGATTGCCGTCGCCGTCCATATAACCTGTGACATATTCCAGGGTATATGTCTCGCCTGTCACCTGTCGCTTCTGGTCGAGCATGAAGAGATACAGGTTCTCGTTGTCCCAGTCATAGACATAATACTTGAAACTAATCTTGTCTGTAGGGTCGTCCACACGTGACACTATTATTTCATACGGCTCGGTCTTTGCCTCTGGCGCGTTGACGAAGAAGAAGTCGTCAACCGTTTGCGAAAGGGTGTCCTTTCCGTTTCTCACCAGCACTTTGTAGGTGTTCTGTGTGCTGCCGTTTTCATCAATTCTGAAGCACAGTAATGTGTGGTCGCGCATCTTCCAGAACTGTCGCTTGTTTGTCAGGTCCTTCATCCCTGTCTCAGCGAACATTCTCTTCAGAGCAGTCACCTCGGCAAGGTTGCCGTCCATTGCTATCGTACTGCCAGTTGCCACTTCGCGCCAGTTCAGCCCTGACCCGTCTTTTTCTATGTCGTCAAGGTTTGACACGTCTGTGACATTGTTTGCGTAATATAGTTTGAAGCTCTGTGCTTGAGCGACAAACGCAACACACAACATTTGTAATACAATTAGTGTGAACTTTCTCATATTTTCGTTTTTTTATTCCTCTTATTTGTTGGGGATATCTATATCCGACTACTGTGCCATAAACTCCTCAACATCCTTCGGATGATAAGGTATACGGTCCTTTCCGAGGAAGCGGCAGCCATCGGCAGTAATGAGGATGTCGTCCTCAAGGCGTATTCCGCCGAAGTCCTTGTAGGTCTCCAGCAGGTCGTAGTTGATGAAGTCGCGATGCAGGCCTTGTGCGCGCCAGTCGTCGATGAGAGCGGGTATGAAGTAGATGCCTGGCTCGTCGGTCATCACGAATCCTTCTTGCAGTCGCTTGCCGCAGCGCAGACAGTTAGTTCCGAACTGCGTCGAAGGCTGTATCTCGTCGTCGAAGCCAACGTAGTTCTGCCCCAGTCCTTCCATGTCGTGAACGTCCATGCCCATCATGTGGCCCAGTCCGTGAGGAAGGAACATGGCATGTGCGCCAGCGCGAACAGCCTCTTCGGTGTCGCCCTTCATCAGTCCTATCTCATTCAGGCGGTCGGTCATCATGCGGCAAACCTCCATGTGAACGTCATACCACAGCACTCCCGGCTTGGCAACGTCAAGAACGTAGTCGTGACATGCTTCCACTATGCTATATATCTCCAGTTGTCTCTGCGTGAATTTCCCGTTAACGGGGAAGGTGCGAGTGTTGTCCGAGCAATAGTTCTCGGCGTTCTCAGCACCGGCATCACACAACGCCAGTCGTCCGCTTTCAAGCACATTATACGATGGGGTGCCGTGCATTATCTCGCCATGCTGTGTGAAGATGGTGGCGAAACTCACCTGCTCGCCCAGCGAATGGGCAACGCCGTCCACCTGTCCGCCGATGTATTTCTCCGTGAGTCCTGGCTTGGTGAGTCGCATCGCCGTGGTGTGCATCTCATAACCTATGGCGCATGCCTTCTCAATCTCCGCTATCTCGAGGGCGGTCTTCACTTGGCGCATCTTAACGACAGCCATGATAAGCTCTACCGAAGCGGCTTCCTTCTGCTTTGAGGGATGAATGCCGAGAAGGTCCATTATCTGTATCTTGGTGTCGTGGCGGTAGGGCGGAAGGAAGTGAATCTTGCGCTTTGCTGCAATGGCATCGCTGCATACCGAACGGAGGGAGGACATCGGGGCGCTATTGGCAACACCCACTTGAGCGGCAAGGTCAGCCACGCTGTCAACGGAGCCATACCACACAATATCCTCGATGTCAATATCGTCTCCAACGAGACATTCCTTGTCGTTGTCAATATCTATCACACCCACAAGCCCGTCGCGCCTCTGCCCGAAATAGTACAGGAACGAAGAGTCCTGACGGAACGGGTAATATGAATTGTTGGGATAGTTGTTTGGCGCCTCGTTGTTGCCGAACAATATTATAATGCCACTCTTCACCAACTTCTTGAGTTGCGCGCGGCGCTCTATATAGGTCTCTTTATTAAACATGGCGTGATATTTGAATAATGCTTATTGTTAATGCTTATATATAAATACACTACTGTCCCGTTAAAGTGGAATAATCGTTCTTTGAAATAATTGAAATACAGTCTTTTACGAGTGTTTTTGAAGTGAAACGGATTTGATTTTGTACTTTTACCATCTAAATAGATTTGATGGTATGAACATTTCAAAATACGTATT
>OMQN01000137.1 GCA_900313235.1 uncultured Prevotellaceae bacterium
CCTGAGGCTGCCATTCCCTGCGAGGCTGTAGTGAAAGGGCAAGGCCAGCTGATGGCTTTCGCCTCTGCCGACATGAAGGACCGCGAACCATACACGTCGCCTAAAGTAACCACGTGGAAAGGTCGTGCCATGCTCGTAGTACGCAGTGGTAAGGCCGCGGGTAAGACACAGGTAACCATTAAGAGTTCTCTACCTGCTGCAACCCTTACAATTCAGTCAAAGAAGTAATGAAAAGAAGTCTCTTCATACTGACATCATTGCTGACCTTGCAGATGCTAGCTCAGACAGCCCATGACTGGGAGAATCCCACTGTACTTGGCATCAACAAGCTACCGTACCATGCGACGCTGCAGCTGCCTTCGAAATGGAAGGAATGCAAGGAAATTATTAGTCTTGACGGGCAATGGCTCTTTCATTGGAGTCCGACGCCAGAATCACGTCCGACAGACTTCTATCGTGAAGATTATGACGTGAGCCAATGGGCGAAAATTAGGGTACCAGGCAATTGGCAGACGCAAGGCTACGGTACCCCTATCTATACCAATATTGAATACCCCTTCGTGCGTAATCGTCCCAGTGTGACCACAGAGCCGCCCAAGGATTGGACGGCTTATGAGAACCGCAATCCGGTGGGCTCATATGTTACGTTTGTGGAGGTGACGAAAGAGATGCTACAGCAACATCTGATTATTCACTTCGGAGGTGTCCACTCGGCCATGTATCTGTGGGTAAATGGACAGCGTGTAGGCTACAGCCAGAACTCGATGACACCCGCTGAGTTTGATGTAACGAAGTACATGCGCGAAGGAAAGAACAGACTCGCCGTGGAGGTGTATCGCTGGAGTGACGGTAGCTATCTGGAGGATCAGGATATGTGGCGTCTATCGGGCATCTATCGTCCCGTACAGCTATGGGTAAGACCATTGGTGCATATCAGCGATTACCACGTGACGGCTGTGCCCAATGCCGACTACTCTGCAGCTCGCATCACGGCTGAGATATCTATCTGTAACACAGGCAAGAAGACGCAAGTGGCATATCCGCATATGCGGATAGATGGCAAGGTGTTGGGAAGGATTAACGTGCCCAAAATCAAAGGTGGCGACACCATTACCGTGACGTTGCATTACGATATGGAGCATCCCCTACTCTGGTCTGCCGAGAAGCCACATCTGTATCCTTTCAGCATCGAGTTGAACGACAAACGAGGCAATGAGATAGAGCATTTCGACTACCATCTGGGCGTGAAGAAGGTCGAGGTCGTTGGCGAGGTGTTCAAAATCAACGGCAAGAATGTGAAGTTGCGTGGTGTAAATCGCCATGACCACCATCCTAAGACGGGCCGCTATGTGGACGAAGCTACCTACGAGGAGGATATCCGGCTGATGAAGCAGGCCAACATCAACTTCCTGCGCACATCGCACTATCCTGACCGTGAATATCTCTATGAACTTTGCGACCGTTGGGGCATCTATGTGATGGATGAGGCCAACCACGAGACGCATGGCTATGGTTATGCCAATCAGGAGATGGGCGAGGATCTGGCTTGGCAGCAGGCCCATGTGGATCGTGCCGAGTCACTCGTGAAGCGCGATTTCAATCATCCTTGCATCATCCTTTGGAGTCTCGGCAACGAAGGTGGGGTGGGTCCTAATATCGAGGCAATGTATAACAAGGTGAAAGCGCTCGACAGCACTCGTCCGCCATTCTACGACAGCGACCGTCGTTACAGTTGTATCTGGGATGACAGCTATCTCTATCCTGAAGACTTAAAGAAGAATGCCCAAGATGTGAAGGACAAGCCCTTTATGATGCGCGAGTATGCCCATGCCATGGGCAACTCCTGTGGCAATTTACAAGAATATTGGGATGTGATTTATGCCGATTCAAGCATTGTCGGTGCTGCCATTTGGGATTGGGTAGACCAGGGACTTCTTAAAGATGGCTATTATGCATATGGTGGTGATTTCGGCGACAAGCCAAATCTTGATGCTTTTTGTATCAATGGCCTTATTGCCCCTGACCGCAAACCCCATCCGCATTACTATGAAGTACAATATGTATATCAGCCACTGAAATTTGAGTGGGAAAACGAAACCTATAGCGTCATTAACCGTGATTATTTCACAAATCCTGATGAGTACGATATTAGTTGTAGTGATGTTGTGTACGGCACTGAGATATTAAGGAATGTTGAGGCGCGACTCCGCGAAGACAAACCTTGGGCAGGTAAAGGATTTGTAGTGGCGCGCGAACAGTTCATAGCGCAGAAATGGAACTTTCCTACCTCACTACAAGGAAAACCTGCTAAGACACAAAAGGCCCCTTACGGAGTGAAAGCTCATTTCAAGCATGGAGTTGTAACCATAGATCATACAGGCGCACTTTGTAGCTGGATTGTGGATGGACAGGAGATACTGAAATCACCACTGGAGCCTTACTTCTGGAAACCAGAAAACGACAACCAACATGCAGCACATTTTGCTGAGCAAGTAGCTATTTGGCGAGATGCTGCCCAAAAGCGTATGGTAAAATCGCTACGAACAGAAGCAGGAACGACATGCATAAAAGTGATAGCTGAGATGCAGCTACCAGTAGGAGCCGACTTGACGCTCACCTATTCTATCAACGATGATGGTAAGATCATGGTAGACATGGATTACAAACCCACAGCCAAAGACATGCCGCTGATACCAAAGTTTGGCATGAGGATGCGTGTGCCAGCTGATTTCAATGCTATCAGCTACTATGGCCGTGGACCATGGGAGAACTATCCTGATCGTAAGCGCTCTGCTTTTATCGGCTATTACACAATGCCACTAAGCGAATTCGAAACAGAGTATATCCATCCGCAGGACAATGGTAATCGTTGCGATGTACGTTTCTTCAACATCGCCAACGAGCAGAATATCATCAAGATAGAGGGATGTCAGCCACTCTGCATCCGTGCATGGGATTACGGCGAGGAAGACATAGAAAATGTACGCCATCCAAATGAAATAAACCGTGGACGCTTTGTCAATCTTAACATCGATGGGAATATCCACGGTGTAGGTGGTGCTGACACATGGGGTAAGCAGACGCTACCACCATATACCATTAATGGCAACCAGCCACACCACTATGCCTTCATTTTACAGGTATGCCGTCAGAAGTAGATATTACATAAATAGACTAAGGTGCGCGCATACGAAAGCTGTAAGGTTTTCATAAAAAAGTTTTCCCTGCTTGCCATTCGTTGAGCAAGCAGGGAAAATACGTAATTATCAGGGGGAAAATTAATCCTGAATGAGGTTCTCACCCGTCATGTCGGCTGGCTGCTCCAGACCCATGATGTGCAGGATTGAGGGAGCAACGTCGGCCAGACGACCGTCCTTCACTGTAGCACTGTTGTTGTTGGTGACATAGATGAATGGAACGGGGTTCAGCGAGTGAGCGGTATTCGGTGTGCCGTCAGCATTGATGGCGTTGTCAGCATTTCCGTGGTCAGCAATGATGATAGCCTCGTAATCGTTGGCCTTGGCAGCCTCGATGACAGCCTCTACACAGTGGTCAACGGCCCAAACAGCCTTGGCAATAGCGTTGTAGACACCTGTATGACCTACCATATCACCATTGGCGAAGTTCACCACGATGAAATCATACTTATTCTCGTTGATGGCAGCCACCAGCTTGTCCTTGACCTCGTAGGCGCTCATCTCCGGCTTCAAGTCGTAGGTAGCCACCTTGGGAGAAGGAACGAGGATGCGGTCCTCACCATCGTAAGGAGCCTCGCGACCACC
>OMQN01000135.1 GCA_900313235.1 uncultured Prevotellaceae bacterium
ACAACCCACAGACGCAACAAATCGACGACTATCCCATGGCTGGCAATATACAGGAAGTGTGCGTATTGATGGCAGACGGCAACGACCTATGGATAGGAACTCGCCACCAAGGTGTTATAGTACTGAACACGCTCACCGGCCAGCAACGCCATTATCAATATTCTGCTGACAAGTCATATACCGTACCCAGCAACGAGATTACCGCCCTCTTGCGTACTGCAGACAACACCATCTATGTGGGTACCAGCTGGGGACTCTGCCGATATGAGCGAACAACAGAGAACTTCCTATGGTACTTCGGAATAGGCTCTGGTACTCGCATCACGAGCCTCACCGAAGACAAGGATGGGTGTGTATGGGCAGCCACCAGTAGCAACGGTCTTTTCAAACAGTGGAATCACGGTTCCTCATTCCGCAACTTTACCTACAAGAAGAGCGAAGGGAATAAGAATCCTCTCAAACAATCGCTTGCTGGCAATAGTATCTCCACTGTGTTCTGCGACCAAGCCGGACAAGTGTGGGTGGCCTATAACGGGAACGGATTGGCACGCTATATCCCAAAAACAGAAAGTTTTGAACCTTATGGTACTGACATTCCCGAGATTCAGGACCAGCAAATCTGTTTCATCGTTGAAGACCATCAGCGCAACCTCTGGTTAGTCTGCCTTGGCAAGAACGTCAGGTTGTTGCTCGGTGCCAGTGATTTGCTCCGCCAACTAAAGCCCAGAAACTCGGCATGTATCACGCACAACGGTGAACTATTTGCCGGACAGTTCAACCAGCTTGCCCACTTCCATCCCGAACGCATCAATATCAAGCAGAAGCACTCGCCAGTCTATATCACCAGCATCACCTTGCCCTTTAATAATAATGAAGAGGTAGGACCGCAACAACTTACACGCAATACCCAATATCCTACACTTACCCTTCACTATTCCGACAATAGTTTCACCCTCCACTTCTCACAACCGCTTTTCAACAGCGCTGGAAACTTTAGGAGACTCGAGTATCGTATGGAAGGTATTGATGCCTCGTGGGCAAAAGGCACGAAAAACGCCGAGGCTACCTACGTCAACGTTCCCCCAGGCAATTACGTGTTCCTGCTTCGTGAGGCAGGGAACACCGACGAGAGCACCTACGCACGTCTCAACATCACCGTGCTGCCACCCTGGTATCTCACCAATGTGGCCTATGTCGCATATCTTCTTCTGCTTGCTGCCGCTATCTTCTTCGCTCAGCGCCGCTATAGTAATAAGTTGAAAAGACGTTACGCACGGAGCCTCCAGGCATTCCAGACCGAACAAGAGAAGGCTAACTTTGAGTCGAAGATACGATTCTTTATCAACATCGTACACGAGATACGCACTCCTCTCACCCTCATCAGTCTTCCGATGGAGGCTATCAGTGAGCAGTTGGCACAGAATCCCACCATCAAAAACCACATCGCTGCCATGCGGCGCAACATCAACTACCTGTTGGGTATCACCAACCAATTGCTTGATTTCCAAAAGGCTGAACACGGGAAGATACAACTCAACCTTACTCGTTGCGACATAGGTCAGTTGCTCGAAGACGTCTACCAGCAGTTCACCGATGCCATGGAACTTCAGGGAAAGCACATACAATTGCAATTGCCTACAGAGCCCATTGTCACCACCATTGATGCAGACAAGGTGCGGAAGGTGATGATGAACCTCATAGGTAATGCATCCAAATATGCCAGCAACGAAATCATTATCCGTCTTGAGATTATAGACCAAACTCCAAACTCATTGCGCATCTCTGTCATTGACGATGGACCTGGTGTTCCGCAGGAGGAGCAGGATAAGATTTTCGATCTATACTACCAGATAGGTCGCTCGGCACTACCAGTTGGTTCTCCGAAAGACGAAAGCACGGCAGCTACCTTGGGAACAGGACTCGGACTCTCTTACGCCAAGATGCTCGCACAATCGCACAATGGCGACCTGTACTATACAGATGCCGTAGGCAGAGGTTCCAACTTCCAACTCATTCTGCCCATTTCCGAAAACGAGAAGAACGAAGCTAAAAGAGGCAAGGAGCAAGATAATAAGATGAAGTACGAAGAATTGAGAGAAGATAGAGTTGAACTCTTAGACGATTCTGCTGACCAAAAGTCGGAGGCTTCTGTTAAAACAAACCATTGCATCCTCCTCGTTGAAGACAATGAGGAACTGTTGCAGATGACCAGCGATGCCCTGCGCAGCCACTTCCGCATTCTCAAGGCACACGACGGTATTGAAGCTCTCGATCTCCTGCAATATAATGATGTCGACGTGATTGTCTCCGACGTGATGATGCCTCGCATGGACGGCAATGAGCTATGCCGCCGTCTGAAGGGCGACATCAACTTCTCGCACATCCCCATCATTATGCTCACCGCCAAGACCAGCGTCGAAGCTAAGGTAGAGGGCATGGAGAGCGGAGCCGACATCTATCTGGAAAAACCTTTCTCCATCAAACAACTGCACTTGCAGATTACCAATCTGTTGCGTATGCGGCAGACCTACTATGAACGGCGACGCAACATTGACAAGAGCAATAGTGATGACGATAATAAGCAGCAGTTCGGTCTGAACCAGCAGGACATGCGCTTTATGGAGAAACTACAGCAGATGGTAGCCGAAAATATGCACGACGAAGAGTTCTCCATCGACATGCTCGCCGGACAAATGAACATGAGTCGTAGCAGCTTCTACCGGAAGATAAAGGCTCTCACAGACATGACTCCTGTCGATTACCTCAAGATGAGACGCATAGAGCAGGCCGCCTATCTGCTCAAGCAAGGCTACCGTATCATCGAGGTTGCCGAACAGGTGGGATTCACCAGCAGCAGCTATTTCGCTAAATGTTTCAAGGCACGCTTCGGGGTGCTTCCCAAAGACTATGTCGCAAAATAGCGACTGAACAGATAGTTTCTTTCTTTGAATAGTTTTTATTGCCTGTTTTAGCCGTAAGTCAGTATCTTTGCTGCAACTTGCCAGACAACAGGCAATAAGAATGAATTCATCTGATTTTTTATAAATTAAACTATTGCTTATGAAAAGAAAACTATCTTCTTTCTTGACCATCATCCTGGCCTTTATGACGGGTGGTGTCTTCGCACAGTCGTTTAGTGCCGACAAGACCTATGTCATCAGCAATCGCAATGATGTCAACCTCTTTATGCAGGACAATGGCACTGGCATAGTCGCCTTGGGAGGTATGACAAGTTCCAGCTATTGGCGTCTGATTGCCACCGACAAAGCAGACTGCTACTATGTGCAAAACGCCACCACCGAGCAGTACATGCAGAGTACCGCTGGCATGGAAGTAGAGGTTGCCTTAGGCGACACACCCGTGGAAATCTGCATCTTAGACTGCTCAGCCGATGAGGGTGAAGGCATGTACGGTATGGCTTCAACCGATCAGGAGACCTACAACTTCACGGCTGGTACCATCGGTGCCAACTGGAAGAACAACAACACCGTGCAAGGTTTTGCTGCTGTCAGTGGCACCAATCACCGCTCATTCTGGAAAATCGCAGAGGCTGAGATGCCCCAGCCCGTCGTACAGCTGAGTTCGCCTTACACAGGTGCTGAGTTGGCTCAGGGCGACTTCTTCATCTACAACGTGGAAACGGGATTGTGGTTGCAGAACAACGAGAAGAACACTGGCGACTGGAATACACGCGGTGCCAGTGGTGATTATGGATTCGACTTCGCTATCTCTCCCATCGAGGGCGGATGGCAACTCAATCCGAAGTTCGGCCACAACAACAGCATGAACATCGGCAACTTCTACCTTGATACGGGCGATCCCGTAAGCACATGGACATTGGAACCCGCACAAGTGGAAGGTGTCAGCAATGCCTATATCATTAAAGGCAACGACCAGACATTGGGACTCGACGGTAGCAATAATATGGCTTGGACGTCGGATAAGAGTGTTTGGCAGCTCGTCACCCGTGAGGAGCGAATCGCCTATATGCAGGCAAATGCTTCAGAAGAGAATCCTATTGATGCCACATTCCTCATTCAAGACCCTGGCTTTGCCAATGAGAACCTCCGTCGCAACGCATGGGAATGGCAGCGCGATGGCGGCAACCTCGATGATGTGCGCTGGTATCGCAACCGTCGCTCATACGCTGTATGGAACACCAACAGCTTCAGCATCAAACAGACGTTGGTTAACGTGCCCAATGGTAAATACGCGCTTACCTTTAAGGGATACTATCGCGATGGTGACAGAGACCAGGTTATCGAGCGTCGTGCTGCTGGTGAAGAACGTCTCATTGCCAAATATTTCATCAATGAAGACAAGGCAAATGTGATGTCTATCCTCGACGGTGCAAGTCAGAACTGGGTTGACGGTTTGTTCTATTATCCCGCTCCTGAAGCAGAGGCACCTTACGGACACTATCCCGACAATGCCGATGCCTTCAACCG
>OMQN01000131.1 GCA_900313235.1 uncultured Prevotellaceae bacterium
CTTGCGCATTGGCGGCAGTAAAAACAGCAAGTGCCGCCAAGAATGTATATAGTCTTTTCATCTTATTGTACTTTGATTGAATAGTTCTTTACAGGGTTACCTTTTTCATCAATGAAACGGGCACACAGATCGCTCAGACCAGGACCGTTGACCAGTGCAAAGCGCAGGATGTTGCGACCCTTCTTCAGCGACAGACGCTGTGATACGCAGTCGTCTTCCACCATACGGCGGTCTCCGTCCAGTGTCAGCACGCGCTCACCGTTGAGCCACCACATAGAGGCACCATTGGATCCGATGGCCAGACGAACACCGTCCATGTCCTCAGAACAGTCAATGACGGTGACACCCCAAAAGAGGGAGTTGTAAGGCTGACAGCCGTACGACTCGGCGAAGCGGAACACCTTGACATTATACGTACCGCTCTCTAAAGCATGCCAGCGCAGGGTCTGCTTGACCTCCTTGGTCTGGGCAGGACCTGCCTGCATTCTCGTATCTCTCGGTCCACCAGCCAGTGCAATACCTGTGGCAGTGACTTTCTCACCGTCGCGCGGCAGTTTCTTGTTGTCAAACTGTCCCTTGAAATACTGCTTGCTGAGCTTCTCATTGAGATAGCTCTCTGTCAGAATGGTGTTGGAACGTACGTTGTAGTCTATGGGTTCCAGCAACAACCAGCGACGGATAAAGCCGTTGGCATCAGGCTGTGCTGTCTGGGCATTGGCAGCAACAGGCTGGAAGTAGTTGTTGCGGTTCTTGAACTGAATCCAGTTGATGCTGACGTCTGCATCACCCTCACAGGTGACACACAAGTCGGCAACGCCCTTGGGCACATACTCCAGATTGACGGTCTGTGTAAGCCACTGACCCGACTGGTCACGACGGAACTGACCCATCTGGGTGACGACATTCATCGTCACACGGGCAATGACCTTACCCTTGGCATTCTTCTCACGAATGCAGAATTCAGTATTACCACCGGCCTTGGCATTGACGATAAGGTACGCATCGGTGATAGGAGTGAAGTCTACGTCAGCATAGTGCAGCCAACTGCCTTTCTTTGGCAGGGTTGCCTGATAACTGCGGAAGGTATTGACGGTATCGATGAGCGCTGTCGTCACATCACTGCTGGCAGTGCTGTAGCGGTCAATCTCAATCTTCTCAGTAGCCTTATTTATACCGACGCCACGCATGGTCTTCTTCACCTCCTTGATGGTACCGTCAGCATTGAAGTACAACTTGTCAATCTGCACAGAGCGACGCTTGTCATCACGGGGCGAGAAAGCGTTCTGATGATAGAACAGGTACCACTGTCCCTTGTAGTTGACGATGCTGTGGTGGTTGGTCCAACAGCCATTCTCATGCTCGGGCATAATCAAACCCTTATACTCATAAGGACCCATAGGGTTCTTACTCATCGCATAGCCAAGTACCTCCGTATTCTCACGGACATACGGATAGGTCAGGTAATACCAACCATTAGCCTCAAAGGCAAAGGGACCCTCGGCCTGACGGTTGGGCAGGTCTTTCAGACAGTTGACACCCAGCATCTCAAATTCACGGTTACCCCACTTGACTTTTTCCTTGGGAGTATCGTCGGCCAGTTCCTTCATGTTGGGCTTGAGTTTGGCACATCGCCCTGCACCCCAGAAAATATAGGCATTGCCGTCAGAAGCCTGGAGCACACAGGGGTCGATACCGTTGATGCCCTTGATAGGTTCTGGCTCACAGACGAACGGTCCCTCGGGACGGTCGGCGATAGCTACGCCGACACCAAAACCACGACCGTCTTTAGGAGCTGAAGGGAAATAGAAATAGTACTTCCCATTACGCTCGATACAGTCAGGAGCCCACATGGAATAGGAGTCAGGACGCACCCAGGGTACTCTATTCTGGGTGACAATCACTCCGTGATCTGTCCAGTCGGTGAGGTTCTCTGAGGAGAAAACATGATAGTCCTCCATACAGAACCAGTCCTGTCGCTGACCAGCAGGTGGCAGGATGTCATGCGACGGATACAGATACACCTTATTATTAAATACGCGCGCCGTAGGGTCGGCAGTGAACTGGTCGCGGATAATAGGGTTCTGTGCTTGGGCAGCAGAAGCCGCCAAGCACAGAACAATAGTTGATAATAAAGTTTTTCTCATGCTTATTTCTTAAACAATAGTGGAGCCATCTCCCTCAAGCTACGACGCCATGTCAGGAATTCGTGAGCAGTACCTTCAGAGATATAGCCGTGGGCATTGAAGCCAGCAGCCTTCAGCGATTCTACACTCTTGTTGATGCCGGCAGGATTCTCCTTAGAGCCACAGCTCTCGAAGATTACGCGGACAGCCTTCGGATCCTTGATTTCCTCAGGAGCATACTGACCACCGCTGAGCAGTCCCCAATAGCCAAAGACCTCAGGACGACGCAGGGTGATGAGCTTGGTCTCCATACCACCCATGGACAGACCGGCCATAGCACGGTTCCACTTATCTGCCTTGGTCAGGAAGTTTGCATCGATATGGGGGATGAGCTCATCAATGAGCACCTTCTCAAACTCCTCGGCAGTAAACTTACCGATGGTACCGAACTTGAAGTCGTTGGTCAGACCGTAGGCCATAACCACGATGAAGGGCTTAATCTTACCATCGGCAATCATGTTGTCCATGATGATGCCAGTCTTACCCTGTACAGGCCAACTGGTCTCGTTCTCACCCCATCCGTGCTGCAGATAGAGGACCGGATAGCGCTGCTGCTCGAGTTTGCCGTTCTTACCCTTGACGAGTTTGCCATAGCCGTTAGGCAGATAAACATTAGCTGTCTGCATCTTACCGGTACTCTCAGACCAGAAAGTAACCTGCTGGATGTTTCCATGAGGAATGTCCTTGCGATAAGCATAGAAGTCCTGGTCAGCAGCAGGGATCTCGATACCGCTCTCCCAACGGCAGCTGCCAAAGTAGTTGTGGGTACCTGGGTCATTGAATACACCACCATCAATGGTCAGATGATAGTAGTGGAAGCCAGGATCCATCGGACCTTCTGTCGTTCCTACCCATACACCATCCTTATCTTTGCGCAACACCGTACCGCCACGACCACCAAGGCCGAGGCTAACGATGACAGACTTGGCATCGGGAGCTTCAATACGGAAGCGGGCATAGCCCTCGCTGTTGACCTTCGGCCACTCCTGACCAGGTTGGTTGCAAGGATTGGGAACAAAGTCTTCCTTGGGAACAGTATTGTCAAGTTTAGCATCGAAGTTCTTGATTGCATAGTAAGCCTGCTTGGGCTTATAGTTCTCATCGAAAGGCAGCGGATGGTTGTTGACACCCAGCCATGAGTCACGGTCACCAAGGTTCCAGAAGGTCACACAGTCGATGACATCCTTGTGTTTACGAAAAATTTTGAAGATACGGCTGTACTGGTCAGTCAGCAGGGTGTTCATATAGCCTGCAACGGGCTTGTTCTCACCACGAGAGAAGCGCAGCTGACCGCCCATTTCGGTATTCATACGGATATCGAGTTCGGTAACATGGATGTGCTTCACAATCTTTGCATACTTTGTGATGGCTGCATCGATGTCCTCCTCAGTGGGACCATAGACATTATAGTGTCCCTGCATACCTATACCATCAATGGGAACACCGGCATCCTTCATCTTCTTAACCATATTGTAGATGCGGTCACGTTTACCTGGGTCGCACTCGTTATAGTCGTTATAGAACAGCAGCGCATTGGGGTCTGCCTCACGGGCAAACTCAAAAGCCTTGGCAATGAACTCATCACCGCAGAGCTTGTAATGACGGCTCTCACGATAGGGATTAGGAGCCTGACCACGACGGCCAAAGCCGCCAAAACCGCCACCACCGTCAGAGATAGCCTCGTTTACGACGTCCCAACAATAGACAACGTCCTTATAACGGTTCACTACGGTATGGATGTGTTCACGCAAACGCTCATAGAACACTTCCTTCTTCACTTCCCTACCCTTCTTGTCAGTGAACATCCAGTCAGCAAACTGAGAGTGCCAGCAAAGGCAGTGGCCACGCAGTTTGATACCATTTTGACGGCAGAAGTTGGCAATCTTGTCGGCCCG
>OMQN01000128.1 GCA_900313235.1 uncultured Prevotellaceae bacterium
ATAGTGAGCCTTGCCAACCACCAATGGGTCAAGGATTCGTGAGGTAGAACCCAGCGGGTCAACGGCAGGATAGATACCCAACTCAGCAATCTTACGATCAAGCACCGTGGTAGCATCCAGGTGGGTAAACGTGGTAGCAGGAGCAGGGTCTGTCAAGTCATCGGCAGGCACATAGACAGCCTGTACAGAGGTGATAGAACCAGATTTCGTAGAGGTGATGCGCTCCTGCATGGCACCCATCTCTGAGGCCAGCGTGGGCTGATAACCTACGGCTGATGGCATACGGCCCAACAGAGCAGACACCTCAGAACCAGCCTGGGTGAAACGGAAGATATTGTCGATGAAGAACAGAATATCGGCAGCACCGCCATCCTTGCCACCACCATCGCGGAAGCCCTCAGCAACGGTAAGGCCAGAGAGGGCTACTGAAGCACGTGCTCCGGGTGGCTCGTTCATCTGACCATATACCAGTGTGGCCTGTGACTTCTTCAACTCCTCGGGGTCAACCAGTGAGAGATCCCACTTACCCTGAGCCATCGCTTCCTTGAACTTCTCACCATAACGGATAACGCCCGACTCAATCATCTCGCGAATCAGGTCGTTACCCTCACGGGTACGCTCTCCCACTCCAGCGAATACAGAGAAACCGTTGTGGCCCTTTGCGATGTTGTTAATCAGCTCCATGATAAGCACGGTTTTACCTACACCAGCACCTCCAAAGAGTCCAATTTTACCACCCTTCAGATACGGCTCCAGCAGGTCGATGACCTTAATACCTGTTGCCAGCACCTCCTTAGTGGTAGAAAGCTCCTCAAACTTTGGAGCCTCGCGATGGATGGGGTAAGCACCCTGCATATCCAGCTGTTTCATACCGTCGATAGGCTGACCGATAACGTTCAGCATACGACCCTTAATCTGTTCGCCTGCGGGCATTACGATTGGTGAGCCCATAGGCACAGCCTCCAATCCACGCTGCAAGCCATCGGTGTTGTCCATTGCCACACAGCGTACGGTGTCTTCACCGATGTGCTGTTGTACCTCGACAATCAACTGACTGCCGTTAGGACGTTCAATCTTCAGTGCCTCGTGAATTTTAGGCAGCACTTTCTCAGCATCGAGTCCCTTGGTATCAAAATAAACGTCGATAACCGGACCGATAATCTGCGAAATGTGACCTGTAATTTGTGACATAAGCAGTATTTATTATTATAAATTAATCATTTGTTTCGGTAATAGTGATTGCAAAGTTAGTAAAAAAATGACAATAAAAAAAACATTTCCGAATAAAAATTGCGAAAATGTTAATTTTTAGCCTATATAGGACATCTCATAGAGCCATCATGTTTACTTCCACCCACAATACAATGTAGCCAAGGATAAAACCGAGCAGCACTTTTGGTGTCACGTGTTTGATGTACCACCCCACACTGACATGCTCCGCACGCATAAGGGCTAACCCGCAGACGCTGCCTACAGAAAGCAAGCAACCGCCTACCGCCGTAGTGTAAGCTATGACGCTCCAATAAGCGCCATTAGTGACAATGCCACCAGCCCCGACACTATAGAGCGAGATATTGGAGATGGCAATGGTGAAGGAGTCGACAATACTGCTCAAGAATCCTGCGAGGATGCCAATTAACCACACATCGGGAATATAGGCATCAAACCAGTCTGCCACGTCTGCCCATACACCCGTCTCCGTGACAACGCCCATGCCAAGCATAATACCTGTCACAAAGAGCAATTGCTGGAAACCGCCATACTGTAACGATATGGGTATGCGTCGTCCCGTTGTCTGGTCGGCACTTATCAACTTGCGGTTGAAGGCTTCGTTGACGACCCACAACACGCTTAACACACATAATGCACCCAGGAATGGGGCAAGTCTGGTGATATTGTGGAAAGTGGGGATAAACCACAGTCCGCCAATGCCAACAATCAGCATTACAATACGTTGCCAATGGTTTAGGCGGGTGGCATCACCCCGATAAGGCGACGGGCTCCATGCCGTATCCAGCCGTTCGGGGAGTTCGCGGCTGATCAGATAGGTGGGTGTCAGCCATGCCAACAAAGCCGGTAAACCGAGGTAGGCAGAGAAACGTGTTGCCGTCACAGCGCCATTGCCCCAGAGAATTAATCCTGTCGGGTCACCGATGACAGTAAAGCAGCCACCACAGCATGCTGCCAGTACGATGGCTGATCCGACATACATGCGCTGACGGGAGTTCTGTAGGATATTGTGCATAATAACCAACATCATCGTGGCTGTCGTCAGGTTGTCCAGATTGGCAGACAGGACGAAAGTCACAGCAGTAATGCCCCATAGGAGCCGCTTGCTATTACGTGTGCGAATCAGTTCGGTAATAAAGTCGAAACAGCCATTGTTACTAAGCAATTCCACGATAGACATTGTGGCCAACAGGAACAGTACTATCGCAGCCGCCTTGCCGACATACTTCAGAAATACATGATCATAGATAAACCATTTCACAATGTCACTGGAGTGTTCCTTGCTGCCTAACCATTCAATATATTCCGATGGATGCTGGGCCATCACGAAATCTGCTCCCCAACAGACATACACCACCCATCCTATTGTTCCAAGGAACATGGCAATGGCGGCTTTGTTTACTCCTGTCAGATGGCCCGTTGCAATCAGCAAGTAAGCCAAAAGAAGCATGGTTACAATAATTAACGTCATGGAATTTTACGTTTTGACAATTTACTCTTTATTTGTTTCAGGAACCGCGTAGCGGGCACCGGCCTCTTTGACGAGTCGACGGGCAAAGCTCTGCGGATATCCCGGGCGCTTGACGGTAGCGCCAAGACCATATTGACTGCGGGTGAACTGTCCGTTCTCCTCAGGTTTGACAGCCATGTCATTGAACTTCACGATGAGATGGAACGCCAATTGTTTCCAACGCGCCAACATCTGTTGAGCCTGACGGATACTGTAGTCGTTCAGGAAACGCTGCATCTGTACAGCTTCCATGCCCTTAGCCTGCGCCTCAATAGCTGCCTGCTCATTCAGATAAGCCTGCTGTAGGGAGTCGCGAACCTCTTTTAATACTGGGAATAGTGTGGAATAACGCGGATAGACCATGTTGCTCACCCAGTTCTCCACCCAGTAGGCATTCTTGTCGCTGAAATTCAGTTCGTCAGCACCTGGTGTGTTGTAGCATTCTGGCAACACCGTCATCGAACAGTATACCGGTGTGTAAGCCACCATGTTGCAGTCGTCGTTGCCAAACCAGAAACAGCCCCCAATCTCATGAGGCAACCAAGAACGCATCTGCGAGACAAAGGTCCAGGCGGTCTGCTGTGTCGATGTCGGACGTTCGTTGAAGTATTTCTTGCCGTCGACTTCAAAATAAAGAGGTGTCGGACGGTATGGCATCTGCCAGATACCACCTCCGATATCTGTAGAGTCAATAGCCAACGGAGTACCTTCGTAGTGGTCACGCATATCGTTCATGATATCCTCCACACTCAACTTTTTCACAGGAACCACCCAAAGAGGCATATCTTCTGCTTCAGGGTCTTTGCCCAAGGCCCATGGCAGATAGTGGTCCATACCCTTGACGTGGTGGTTAAAGAAGCTCCATACGCGGGCTTCACACATACGACGACCGGAGAAGTCAGGAATGGCATATGCCATTTTCCAGGAAAACTCATCGTCTCTTCCATTGAACCACCCCATTTTGCGGGCATATTTGATGACATTCTTCGAATAGAGCACATTCTCCTTGTCTTTCAATGGAAACACACCAATACGACTCTGGTTGGCATGTCCGCAGATGGCATTATCGGGAATACGGCGTGCTACCCATACCACACGTTCCTTGGATTGTTTGCGGTCGGGACCACAACCCTGCATCTCCATAATCCACGCTTCATTGGGGTCGCAGATGGTAAATGTCTCGCCCTCGCTATAGTAGCCATATTGCTCCACGAGCGACGTCATGATTTGTATGGCTTCGCGAGCAGTTTTTGAACGTTGTAGGCCGATATATATCAGTGAACCATAATCGATTACGCCTGTTGAGTCAACCATTTCCTCACGACCACCATAGGTCGTCTCTCCAATGGTCACCTGCCACTCATTGATATTGCCCACCACGTTGTAGGTCTCTTCTGCCTCAGGGATTTCACCCAGATATTTATTGGTGTCCCACTCATATATTTTTCGCATGTCACCCTTCTGGTGCTTGGCAGCCGGATAGTGAGCCAGCTTCATAAATGCGCCATAGGAATCGGCGTTATACGAGCAGATCACAGATCCGTCCACAGAAGCTTTTTTACCTACAATGAAGTTTGTACATGCTATACCATTACTTATTGCAAACAAGCAATAGGCAACAGCGGTCAAAAATAGTCGTTTCATAGTTTCTTTTTTATTTCTTGGTTCTTTATGGAGTGCAAAGTTAACAGAAAAATTCGATAAAAATGAAAAAAATGACATTTTCTTTGGTTTTTTGCTCACTTATTC
>OMQN01000127.1 GCA_900313235.1 uncultured Prevotellaceae bacterium
CTCCTTGTCGATATGTCCATTATTCTCATGATAGAAGGTAGGCATGTCGGAAGGTGCAGGACTGACGTCAGCCTGTCTTCTGTCCTCGACGCATGGCATTAGCTTGCCATTGCCATCTTTCATCCAGTTGCTACCCAACAGTTCCAGAATCTCATCGTTCGTTCTGCCGCTAAAACGCGTAGCGACTGTCTGGTCGCTATACAGGACGGGGAGTGCCACACCACCCATGTCCTGCCAGTCAGCGCCCAAATTCTCAACGAGGCTCCCTACCGTCATGTTGATAGCATTGTTGCCATTAAGCTCATTCCAGTAGTGGTAGCCCCAGTTGTTAGAACAATTTCCGTTGACACCATAGGGCGTACCGCCATTTTCGGCATTGAAGTTCATCGCCGTATTGGCAAAATTGGCATACGTACCATTCTCCAAACAGTTCTTGATCACGTTCGACGTACCACCGTCTTCCCATCCGATGATGGCGCCAGCAAAAGAAGGTGCTCCACTTGTCGACGTACAGACGATTTCACCATCAAACAGACAGTTGGTGATGGTATGGTTCGAAGAATGACCATGACCTATGAAGCCGCCAACATAGTCATCAGCAATGGTGAGCTTTACTGACACACGACAGTTGCTGATGACATTCGCGCTACTGCCATCAGTATCTGAACTGGCGACAAGGCCTGCCGAGTGCTTGGCACCATTGACAGTACCTGTCACATGGAGGTTCTTGATGGTGTAGTTCTTAGCACTAATGAATGGAGCGATAAAAATATCTCCTGGCTTGTCGATGTTCACGTTCAGCGTATGACCATTACCATCGAAGGTACCTTTCCAGTGGACGTTTGGTGGCGTGGTGGTGTTAACACTGATGTCAGCAGTCATGATGACGTTGATGAGTGCCTCGCCATTGGCTGACGCTAACGTCGATACAAAGTTGTTCCAGTCGTCAGCAGAGTTGATGGCACAGTCGCCATACTGGGTACCGATATGCTGGGGAGCAAAGACACAGTTCTCGATAGTCACCAGCTTATTGCTCCATCCTACCATACCGCCGTTGCTGTTGCAGTTCTCACCTTCGAAGCTACCATCGAACTTACAGTTGCGCAGGGTGAGCAAGGCGGCGTAGTTGGCATTACCAACGAAACCACCCATGGTGGCGTCGCCAGTTACCGCGCTGGTGAGGGTTGCTGACACGCGGCTGTTCTCGATGAGTACGGTACAGTCATTTGTCAGCGTACTAATCATACCTGCCAGGAACTTATTGCTGCTCTTGGAAGAACCCGCCACGTGCAGGTTGCGGAAGGTGGAAGTGGAAGCATAGCCAAACAAGGCCACATTCGGATCGCTGCCAGGGTCAATCGTAGCGGTGATGGTATGACCATTACCGTTGAAGATGCCACGATAGGCCTCTTCCTGCTTCGTGGCAACTCGGGTGCTCACCGCGATGTCAGCCATCAGCATGGCGTTGACATCCTTGCTGCCCTTGGCATCCTTCACGGCATTGGCAAAGGCTTCCCAGTCGTCGGCAGAAGCAATCTTGAAGACCTCGCCCTGAGCCTCGAGGGGCAGTGGCGAAGAACCTCGTTCTACCAAGAATTCTATCTTGAAGTCCACGCACGAGCGAACGAGCGGCAATTCCTTGCTGCACGCCAGCATCTCGTCAGCTGTCAACACGTAGGTGGTAGAGTCTACGGGTTCTTTGGCACTATTGGCTGAACTGACGAGCAGACTGTATTTGGCACGACTGTCCCACATGGCGCCGTAGTCGTTGGCATAGTCCCATGTTACCTTCACCGTACGTTCTGTCTCGTCCTGCCACTGGGCGTTGTAGTTGCCTATACGCAACAGGTGTGGGAATTCCAGGTCGTAGGTGACAGCCACTACTGCGGGGTTGTTGCTAAGTCCCCAAAGCTGCCGGGCAGAGGCACGAGCCACCACGTACTTCACCTGCACCATACCCTTGCCTATCAGCTCCTCCGTGAGGTCTTTGACCAGCGTAGAGTCCTTATAAATATAGACAGAGTCGTTATCTTCAAGGTCTACTGAACCTATCGTCTTCAAATCTTCATCCTTACCCGTCAGCGAGCGCAGCACGACGAACTGGTCGCCACCCAACGCGTCGTTATACTTCGGATCCTTGGTAGTCCACTGCAACTGGATGGCGCCAGCATCCGCCAGCTGCTTGTTCGTCGAGTAGTTCAGCAGCGTTGCATTCAGCTGTCGTGGATTGTGCATCACGGCATCGCTCTTGGGGTCGTAGGTATATTCCAGTTCGTCTATCATCAGGTGCACGTTCATGTGCAACTTGCGATGCGCCTCTGTAGCAGGCACCAGCAGGAAACCTGAATAGCTGTTCTTGGGCAGCGTCAGACGAGGCATATCCTTTTTGTTGCCATTCTCGTCGATGTACCAGTAGTCAATATACCTCACTACCTGGTCGCAAGAGAACGGAATCTTCAGCATACCTTCTTCACCCACTGCCGTACCTGGTACCATGTCGTAGCATTCGAAGCTCGGATCTGTGGAGTACTTCTTGATGTCAGGAACAGCCATGCCGTTAACAATAACCCAGGTACCCATCTTTTCTTCATTCATCTTTCTGACGACTTCGTCCTGGTCGGTGATGACTTCGCTATCATACAGGGCATACCATTTGGTGGCAGAGTAGACGCTCGAACAGCCCTTGGGCGCGTGTCCCCAAGTGCATGCACCGTGATCGGCATAATAACCTATGTTGTAATGAGTGTTGATAGCACTACCCGCATCGTAGATACGGTGTGCTTCGTAAACAAGTGTATTATCACCTTCATATTCACCCCATCCGAAGAAGGCACCAGCTTTATTCCCATCGCCTTCCATCTCATGACCGTTATGGAGGGAACCATCAAAACGACTGTCCGTAATCTTGATGATGTTCTGTTTGGCATGTCCAATGAATCCACCGCAGAAATTTCCTAAGTCGTCTCCGTGATCGTAGGTGTTGACGTTGACTGAACACCACACCCTCTCAAAAGTGACGTGACAATTTCTATCGTCTTTTCCACAACGGCCTACTATACCTCCGGAGTGTTTACCGCCATGGACGTTACCCTTGATGTGTAAGTCCTGGAAAGTGGCTTCGGTAGCATAATGGAAAGGAGCGGCTAATCTCTCCCTGTTAGGGTCGTCAATCTCAACGGTCAGCGTATGTCCGTTACCGTTGAAGATACCCCTGAAGTGATGTTTTTCGTCACCTGCCATCGTAGTAATGGTGAAGTCAGCACCCATAATGACGTTGACGTCATCTTCGTTGGCAGAAGCCATAACCATATTCCGGAAGACTTCCCAGTCGGCAGCATTGCGCAACACTTTGTAGTTCATTCCGTCGACTATTACCTCGTCTAATTCGTCACCGATGGCAGCCCATGCCGTAGCAGGCAATATGGCCATCATGACAGGTAATAACACAAGCACCAGTCGGAGCCATGATGCCCTAACCAACTGATGGATAAAAGAATCTTTATTCATATCATCAATATTTATAGTTGCTTTTAGGTTTCACCGCCAGCAAAACAGATAAGCTGGGGAGGTACACACATAATACGCTTGCAAAGTTGCAAAAAAAAAATAACCTTTGCAACAGTTTGTGCAATTATTTTTTAATAAAGCACAAAAAAATCTACATTTACATGTAAAATAACGATAAAAAAAAACCTCCACTGGAAGTTGCTCGCCAACAGACGATGCACTTCGTAGTGAAGGTTCCTTTATGTGGAGTATGAATTTACTCTCGAGAATTATACGAGGTCGGCACGACCCTTAACCTCCTCCAGTACTGCCTTAGCCAAAGCTGAAGACAGAGGAGCGTGGTGGCTGTACTCCATAGAGCTGGTAGCACGACCAGAGGTGATGGTACGCAGAGCGGTTACATAACCGAACATCTCTGACAGAGGCACCTTAGCCTTAACGACACGGGCACCAGAGCGAGCCTCTTCCATACCTTCTACCTGACCACGACGCTTGTTGAGGTCACCGATAACGTCACCCATATTCTCCTCAGGTGTTACCACCTCGAGCTTCATGATGGGCTCCATCAGTACGGGCTTAGCCTGAGCGCAAACGGCCTTGTAAGCCATCTGAGCGGCGATTTCGAATGACAGCTGGTCAGAGTCAACGGGGTGGAACGAACCATCGACAACGACAACCTTCAGTGAGTCAACAGGATAGCCACCGAGGATACCATTCTTCATAGCAGCCTCAAAACCCTTCTGGATAGAGGGGATGAACTCCTTAGGAATGTTACCACCCTTGACTTCGTTGACAAACTGCAGACCACCGTTCTCCTTGATGTTCCAGTCGTCATCAACAGGACCAACGTTAACGATGATGTCAGCGAACTTACCGCGACCACCCGACTGCTTCTTGTAAACCTCACGGTAACCCATGACAGTCTTGGTGATGGCCTCCTTATAGTTAACCTGGGGCTTACCCTGGTTACACTCTACCTTGAACTCACGCTTCAGACGATCGATGATGATGTCGAGGTGCAGCTCACCCATACCAGAGATGATGGTCTGACCACTCTGCTCGTCGGTACGTACGGTGAAGGTGGGGTCTTCCTCAGCCAACTTAGCCAGACCGTTGTCGAGCTTGGCAACGTCAGCCTGAGACTTAGGCTCAACGGCGATAGAAATCACGGTGTCGGGGAAGGTCATAGACTCCAGTACGATGGGCTTCTCCTCGTCGCAGAGGGTATCACCAGTACGGATATCCTTGAAACCTACACCTGCGCCGATATCACCAGCGTCGATAGAATCCATAGGAATTTCCTTGTTTGAGTTCATCTGGAACAGACGGCTGATACGCTCCTTCTTGCCCGAACGGGGGTTGTAAACGTAAGAACCGGCCTTCACGCTACCAGAGTAGACGCGGAAGAATACCAGACGACCCATATAGGGGTCAGTGGCAATCTTAAAGGCAAGAGCTGAAGTGGGCTCGTCCTCGCTGGGCTTGCGACCCTCTTCCTCGTCGGTGTTGGGGTTGGTACCCATCACCATATCCACGTCAACGGGAGCGGGCAGGAAGGCACAAACATAGTCGAGCAGGGGCTGAACACCCTTGTTCTTATAAGACGAACCGAGCAGCATAGGTGTGCAAGCCATTGAGATACAACCCTTACGGATAGCAGCGATGATCTCGTCCTCAGTGATTGAGTTAGGATCGTCGAAGTACTTCTCCATCAGGGCCTCGTCATACTCAGCGGCAGCCTCGAGCAGCTTGTTGCGCCACTCGTCGCACTCTGCCTGCAGGTCGGC
>OMQN01000176.1 GCA_900313235.1 uncultured Prevotellaceae bacterium
CCTACTGCAGCGGCTTCATAGGAAACCTCTTTGGAAGTAATCTGACCGTCACGTTCACCGACTGCCTCTTCGCCCCCGCTGCATACGGCACGGGCAAATGCGCGCTGGGCGGCAACTGCTTCACGTTCGTCTATCCAAACAGTGACCCGACCTACAACATGACGAACTGCTACTACACCAGCATCCTCGGCAATAGGCAGGGCCGCCCCGCAACCACGGCGACCGTCGCGCCCGCCAACCTCGGCAATGCGACCACCGACCACGGAATGGTAGATGGCTACGAGAACGGCTTCATCTACGACGGCAACTGCTACACGCCGAAGTACGGCGACGCAGTGGTTGAATACCGCTTCAATGACTGGAATGAGAGGGCCGACGTGACCATCAACGGCACGGGCGAGAACCTCGTGGGTGTGAACATCACGGAGGAGGTAGGCAATATCAAGAGCGTGACCTACAATCGCACGTTCTCCAGCGGTAAGGCCGCGACGGTGATACTGCCGTTCAGCTATATCTGCGACGGCAGCGAGGGCAGCGAGGGCGGCAAGTTCTACTCGTTTGTAGGCTTTAATGGTACGACTCCCATCATGGAGGATGGCAACCAGGTTACCTCGCTGACGGCCAACACACCATATCTGTTCGTGCCGACCGCCTCGACGATGACGTTCCCGAACATCACTAACATGACAAATGGAGTTACGATGCTTCAGCCCACGACGGGCGACTACGACGCGACGTCGGACGACGGCGTTTGGAAACTCGTTGGTTCTTACAATGGCAAAACGTGGGAAGAGAACGATCCAGAAATTGGAAAGGCATACGTCTATAATAACAACGGTGAACTGGTACCTGTGGCTGCAGGAACAAGGATTCGCCCCACGGAGTGCTACATCATTCAGACGAAAAAGCTAATGACTGGCACGGACATCACCGTCACCATTCCGTCAGTGGAATGGACGGGCAACGAGATTGCTTTCGACGAAACGGCTGTTGTCGTGAAGGATGGAGAGACGACGCTTACACTGACTACCGACTACACCGTGACCGCCCCGACAGGCACGCTGCAGGATACGGGCGACTACCCCGTAACCATCACCGGAGCGGGTGAGTATGCAGGAGAAGTGGTAGCGATGTTTACCGTCAAGGGTAAGCCTGTGACGGTGAAGAACGACAAGAACGAGGACGTGCCTGCTGCTACGGGCGATGCTGAAATTACACAAGACCAGGATGGCTTGACACTGACGCTAACAACACCTACAGAAAGCACGACACCGCATACGGTGAATGTTCCGCAGCCTGTAGAGGTTGACCATGTGTCGATAGACCGCACATTCGAGGCAGGCAAGGCATGCACGCTGTATCTGCCATTCAGCATCGCGGCCGACAAGATTGCTGGTGGTACGTTCAACACGTTTACAGGTGTGGATACATCCGATCCTACGGAATGGATTGTCCAGTACTCTCCCGTAGCAGGCGACATCGAGGCCAACACACCGTACATCTTCCTGCCGAACGGTGGAAAGATCACCGTAAACAACGGTGAGAATAAGGTTACTATCTGCACGGCTAATCCACATACAACGGAAAAGGACCAGTGGGACTTCATCGGCACCTACGAGCGCATCAAGTGGACACACAATACTGCCGATCCAGAATACGACTCTTACCGCGAGGCAGAGATTGGCAGCATCTATGGCTTTGCCGCCGAGGAGAAGAGCGGCGCTACCGTCGGCCAGTTCGTACAGGTGACCGACAACGTGTGGATCAACCCGATGCGTGCGTACTTGAAACATACGGTTGTAGCCCCAGCCCGTAGTATGGACGGTGATGCTGCAACAACTGAACTGCCGTCGAGCATGAAGGTAGTGATTGTGGAAGGAACCACGGGAATTACCTCGATGGAAGATGTAAGAGGTAAGATGTCTGATGCATGGTATAGCCTCGATGGTCGCAAGCTACAGGGCAAGCCAACCACGAAAGGAATGTACATCCATAATGGCAGAAAGGAGGTCGTAAAATGAAGAAAGAATATATAGCTCCTCAGGTTGAGGTGATTGAGATGAAATGCGAAGCTAAGCTGGCATTTACCAGTGGTGGCCTTGGTGCCCCCGAGTTCCTACTCGATGATGACGAAGAAGAAATGTTATAAGAGAATCGGGTAGGCTCCGCCTCCCAACCCCATAGGGCTTCCTCCTGTAACCATGCAGCGAGGAAGCCTTTTTTTGTATATTAATCATTTTATAACTAAACACACTATGAAAAAAAAAGTTCCGTCAGCACCATGCTGAAAGAGATTGTCAACCAAGGTAACAAATGCATCGTCCTCAACATCTTTGAGTCGGGTAGCCAGCATGTGGATACCATTCATACACAGAATGTAGGAGCCTATGTGTAGGGAGGGAGAAAGAACCTAGCCACTTGCCTGAAGTCCTTGCTACCGATGAAGCCATGACGCTATGGAAGAAAGTGCAGGCAGCAGGGTGGGTGGACACCAACTATCAACCACTCATCTCCCGCACCCAGTCAGCACTTCTGGCTGATGCCATAGCAGAGAAGTTAGGCATCCGCCAGAAGTGGAAAACCTTCGAGACGCTGTGGAATCGGAAGAATATGCGTAGTGATTACAACTTGGCACTCAGGCAACAACAGTCACTAGACTTTCTGACTGAATTAAAGAGGATGATATAAAAAACAAAAAAGTCCTGATGCATAAACACCAGGACTTTTATGTTGTAATCTGATTTAGTCTTGAAACATTGGATTTTCAGCTATTACTTGTTTGGCAGGAATGTGACGGATAATCTGGTCGCTTCCACAAACGACCACATCCTGACCTCTTAATGCTTTTTCTTGAAGCATTCTTTTTTCTGCTATATCTAAACCACGACGTAGTTTTTCGTTAAACTCCTGTATTTCTTTATTTGACATAGTTTTTAATTTTTGCAAATAATGATTCTTATTTCGGGAAGTACAGTATACGATGCTGTCGTTTTTCCTGCACCGTTGCAACCACTAATGATATAAAGGTTTTTCATTTCGGGGACAAAGGTACAAATATGATTTTTTTACCCAACCGTAGTACCTAGCGTAGTGGATGCGTAGGTAGTAAGAGTCAAAGAATATGAGTACCTTTGCACTGGTTAACCAACAATAAACGAAAACAGAAAACGAAAACAAAAAAACTATGACAAAAGAAGAAAATGTAACTGCAGAGCTGGAAAACGCTACGACGCTGAGTCCGGTGGCACTGCTGCTGGAGCAGCTGCGCATCACGGCTGACAAGCAGCTGCCGAAGATGGATTTCCTGTTTCAGCTGTTCGATCGCCCGTGTTTCCCACGCCGTGAACTGGTGGCGGTGACCGGTAAGGCGAAAAGCGGTAAGACGTTTGTCACGAGTATGCTGATAGCGTGCTGCGTGATACGCGACGTGCTGTCGTTCCACCGCAGCTGCGACAACCCCTTGCGCGTGTTGTGGTACGACACGGAGCAGTCGGACGAGTCGACGCAGGACATTCTGAAGAACCGCATCCAGACGCTGATTAAGACGAACATCAATCAGACGAATGATCTGTTCAATCCACCTCCGTCGATGGAGAACAACATCGATGTGTTCAATGTACGCTCGGTGGCGTGGAAAGACCGTCGGCAGCTGTTGCTGGAGGCGGTGTCGCACTACGGCCCCGACCTGGTCATCGTGGACGGTATCCGCGACCTGGTGAACGACATCAACGACGGAGTATTGGCACAGGAGGTGATGGAAGAGCTGATGCACCTGGCAGACGAGCGGAACTGCTGCATCGTGTGTATCCTGCACCAGAACAAGGGCTCGGAGGACCATAACCTTCGAGGCTGGATAGGTACGGAGCTGATGAACAAGGCCTTCGAGGTGTATGCCTGTGAGAAGCTGATGCCGCAGCGCATCTTCAAGGTAGAGCAGACGCTGACGCGTAAGTACGACATTGAGCAGCAGCTGTATTTCGAGGTAGACCAGCAAGGTCTTCCCCGACTGACTGCTGCGCCTGTAGAGGGCGGTGGCGACAGCAAGGAACGACTGAAGCCCCTAAATCCGGAGTATATTGTCACTAAGGATGACGGCAGCTGGACGTTCAATACACGGAAATTGTTCAGCGATGCCCTTGGCAATGACAGCGAGGTACAAGCCAGCATCTTCCGCGAGCGTGTCATGCAGCTGTCGGCTATCACCGTCCCCCAAACGTACAACAATCAGCTGAAGAAGGCTATCGATGAGAAGATCATCGAGAAGATAGAGAAAGGCAGGGTGAGCTTCTATCGCGCAGCCCCCTTCTGATAACCGACAAACAATGAAAATCAACGAGATTCTATCACCCTCTATCCGCCAAGTGCTGAAGCCTCGAAAGCAACAGACTCCTCTGTGGCAGCAGCGGCAGTCCTGCGACAGTGATTTATGTCGGGCAGTGGTCGCTAACGGCTACATGACCAGCGAACAGATGCAGGAGGCCGCACAGCGCTATCGGCTGGGATGCTCGAGGAGCGGCGGCGTCATCTTCTGGCAGATAGACACGCTGGAGCAGATCTGCGACGGCAAGATCATGTACTACCGCCCCGACTGTCACCGTGACCACCAGCGCCACCCGCAATGGGTCAGCAACCTGCTGAAGCGCCAGTTCCTGGGACGCTTCCCTGAGATGGCACCGTGGATGCCTGAGACGCACCACTGCCTGTTTGGAACGCACCTGCTGTCTCTCGCAGATGGCGCAGATGACGCAGATGTTTTGAACACGAATCTCACGAATAACACGAATTTGGCAGTGGTAGAGGCGGAGAAGACGGCAGTCATCATGTCGGCACACTATCCGCAGTACCTGTGGCTGGCGGCCGGTGGACTGACGGAGCTGACAGCACAGAAGCTCTTCCCCTTGCGCCGTCACCGCATCGTGCTATTCCCAGACACCGACACCGACCAGACGGCCTACAAGCGCTGGTACGCCATTGCCCAGGAGGCTCGCCGCCTCTATGGCCTAGACATCCACGTCAGCTCACTGCTGGAGCGACGTGCCACGGCGGCACAGAAACAGGCAAAGATTGACCTCGTGGATTTCCTTTTTTAACAACAACCAACACAAAAGCACTATGAATAAACAAAACGACATTCAATTATCAGAACACTTTTCTTTAAGTGAGTTTACCAAGAGTATCACTGCCGAGCGCCTCGGCATCGACAACAAGCCTGGCTATGAGCAGGTGCTGGCCATGAGGAATCTGTGCCGCGAAGTCCTGGAGCCCCTGCGACAGCACTATGGCCAGCCCATCCGCATCACCAGCGGCTACCGCTGTGAGGAGCTGAACCGTGCGGTGGGAGGCGTCGGGCGCTCGCAGCACATGCTGGGCGAGGCTGCCGACCTGAGCGTTCCCAACGAGCAGGTGGCGCGCGACTGGTTCCAGTGGATCGTCCGCAACACGAACTTCGACCAGCTGCTCTTCGAGCACAGCAGTCGCATGCGCAACCGCTGGCTGCACCTCTCCTGCCGGTGGGACCGTAAGCGCAACCGCCACCAGGCCATCTTTAATTACCGTGTACCCTGATTATTAAACAAAAACCTGAAAAACCCCTTGAAGAGAAAGGAGACTCTAACGAGT
>OMQN01000159.1 GCA_900313235.1 uncultured Prevotellaceae bacterium
GTGCTGCTGATGATTGCCGACATCCTGGACTGTACCGACGGTCAGTTGGCCCGTCTGTCAGGCAAGAAGAGCCGTATCGGCCGCATTCTCGATGGTGTGGCAGGTTTTGCATGGTTCATTCCCATCTACCACGTGTTGGTATACCGTTTCTACCTGCACCACGACATTGAGTTTGGATGGCTAGGCATTGAGAACACGCAGGAGAATACGCTGATAGCTACCGCCGTGGTCTATGTCCTTGGCTTGATATCAGGTATTGCCGGTTTGGCAGGTCAGCAGCGTTTGGCCGACTACTATATCCAGATACACCTCTTCTTCCTAAAGGGTGAGAAGGGTTCTGAACTCGACAACTCAGTGCGCCAGCAGGAGATCTACGACCAGATGACGCCAGAGAACAGCAGCTGGGGTGAGCGTTACTTCCAAAAGTCATACATCGACTACACGAAGAAGCAAGAAGGTGTGACGCCACAGTTCCAGCGTCTGATGCAGAAGCTGCGCGACAGGTTTGGGGCCACAGAATATATCCCAGAGAGCGTGCGCAAGGAGTTTCATGATGCCTCGCTGCCCGTCATCTTCTGGAATGGTCTGCTGACCTTCAACTTCCGTTCTTTCTGGCTGTTCCTGTTCTGTCTGCTCGATATCCCTGCTATGAACTTCGTTTGGGAGATAGCAGGTATGGGACTGCTCTACTGCTATGTGAACCATCGTCACGAATCATTCTGTAAGAAGATTGCCGATGGCTTGGACTAAGCAACGACTGAACAACCTCTTTTTCTTCCTTGGCTGTGCAGCGTGCGTAGTCATGCTGTTCACCTTTGACGTCAGCTTCGTTGAACTGTGGCAGCACATTTGTCATGCTGGCTACTGGCTGATACCCATCCTCGGTATCTGGATAGTGGTCTATGGCCTCAACGCCTTTGCTTGGCAAGCCATTATCAAAGGTAATTGTAAAGAGGGCCAACAGCTACCCAGCTTCTGGCGTATCTACCGACTGACCATCACAGGCTACGCCCTAAACTACGCTACCCCAGTGGGCGGACTGGGCGGTGAGCCCTACCGCATCATGGAACTGTCGAAGGACATCGACAACCAGCATGCTACGAGCAGTGTCATCCTCTATGCCATGATGCACTTCTTTGCCCACTTCTGGTTCTGGTTCATCAGCATCTTCATTTATTTGGCACTGGTACTTGTTGGCGACATGCCTATGACCACCGCCATAGCTATCGTGCTGGGCACCATCATCCTGTTCTGTCTGTTGGCCTTCTGGATATTCTCCAAGGGCTATCGCAACGGACTGGTGGTCTATGTGCTGGGACTGATTGGTAAGATACCGTTCCTGAAAGGATGGAGCCGTCGCTTCCGTGGCAACCACGCAGAGGCCCTGCGCAACATCGACGCACAGATTTCAGCGCTCTACGGACAAGACACCAAGGCGTTCTATACCAGTCTCATCCTGGAATACACCTCGCGCATGGTACAGAGCTTAGAGGTGATGTTTATGCTCCTGCTCTTCGGCATCGACAATGGTGGCGGACTGGACGGCATGGTACTGACCTACCTCCACTCTGTTCTCATCGTGGCCTTCACCACCCTATTCGCCAACCTCATCGGCTTCCTGCCCATGCAGATTGGTGTACAGGAGGGTGGTTTCGTACTGAGCATCGCAGCTTTAGGGCTGTCTGCAGCCTTAGGCATCTTTGTCAGCATTATCTGTCGCGTACGTGAAATTCTCTGGATAGCCATCGGAATGGCACTGATGAAAATAAAATAAGCATAAAGCATTATGATTGGAGTAATATTAGCTGCCGGAATGGCAAAACGACTGCGCCCACTGACTGACGCATGTCCCAAGTGTTTATTGAAGATTGGTGAGCGTACGCTGCTGCAGCGTACTGTCGACGCAATGATAGCTGCCGGCATACAGGAGTTGGTCGTTGTCACGGGCTATCGTGCCGAGATGATTCGCGACTTCCTGACCAAGCAGTATCCTTCACTGAACATCCACTTCATCCATAACGCCGACTATGAGCACAACAACAACATCTTCTCGTTGTGGATGACGCGTCCCTATACCGACGGTAAGGAATTCCTGCTGTCTGACAGTGACATCCTTTTCGACCCACAGCTTATCCGTGCCGTACTGGCAGAAGAAGGTAACGCACTGGCGCTGAACCGCCACGAGTGTGGTGAGGAGGAAATTAAAGTCATCGTTGACAGCGAGAACCGCATCATGGAACTCAGCAAGACGTGCAGCATCGAACAGGCCATCGGTGAGAGCGTTGGCTTCGAGAAGATGACCGCCAGCTACAGCACAGCACTCTTCAAGGAATTGGAACAGATGATAGAGCGCGAAGGACTCATCGACATCTTCTATGAGCGTGCCTTCGAGCGCCTCATCCTACAAGGTCACACCTTCCGCATTGTCGACACCACGCGCTACTTCTCCATCGAGCTGGACACGCCGGAGGATTTCGAGAATGCCAAGCAACTGATACCTGCTGAACTCTATTAGACCTATTTGTCATACGCAGTTAGCAAAGTCACAAAGAAAATCTGCCAACAGCAAGAAAGTAGCAGAAATGTCTGTTAATTGTTCTTAAATAAAGGAAAGTTGGTTTGGTATCATCAAATCTCCTTAGTAACTTTGCAAGACTTAGACAAATACTTTAGAAACTTATTATTTCTTAGTTTATATTTTTAGTATGATTTATTCAAAAGAAGTTGAGAACATGTGTAGCGTTTGCAAAGGCGCTTACCATGGTCCTGCACCCATTCCCGAGGAGGGCAAATGGATTCAGGCAAAAGAGATCAAGGACATTTCGGGTTACACCCATGGTATTGGTTGGTGTGCACCTCAGCAGGGTGCCTGCAAGCTGAGTCTGAACGTGAAGGACGGTGTCATCGCTCTGGTGGAGACTATCGGTTGCACCGGTATGACTCACTCTGCCGCTATGGCCAGCGAGATTCTGCCTGGCAAGACCATCCTTGAAGCTCTGAATACCGACCTGGTTTGCGACGCTATCAACACCGCTATGCGCGAGTTGTTCCTGCAGATTGTCTATGGCCGCACACAGAGTGCTTTCTCTGAGGGTGGTCTGGCTATCGGTGCTGGTCTGGAAGACCTGGGTAAGGGTCTCCGCTCACAGACTGGTACACTCTATGGCACTGTTGCCAAGGGTACCCGTTATCTGGAGCTCACCGAGGGTTACATCACCAAGATGTATCTCGACGCCAACAACGAGGTTTGCGGTTACGAGTATGTACACCTGGGCAAGATGATGGAAGCCATCAAGAACGGTATGGATGCCAACGAGGCTATGAAGAAGAACACTGGTTCTTACGGTCGTACGACTGAGGACCAGGGTGCAGTAAAGGCTATTGACCCACGTAAAGAATAAAGGAGGATACGACTATGATTAGAAAAGTACAGTTTGAGAGTCAGGAGCGCCGTATCAACCAGGTTCTTGCTGGACACCCAGCGTATCTGCTTCGAGAACGCTAAGTGGGCCTACGTTTGTGGTGCTGCTATCGCTATCAAGAAGGGTGTGAAGACCGCTGCTGACGCTGCCGAGGCTATCGGTATCGGTCTGCAGAGCTTCTGCATCCCCGGTTCTGTAGCCGACGACCGTAAGGTTGGTCTGGGCCACGGTAACCTGGCTGCCCGTCTGCTCCGCGAAGAGACTGAGTGCTTCGCCTTCCTGGCTGGTCACGAGTCTTTCGCTGCTGCTGAGGGTGCCATCAAGATTGCTGAGATGGCCAACAAGGTTCGTAAGAAGCCCCTCCGCGTTATCCTGAACGGTCTTGGCAAGGACGCTGCCCAGATCATCAGCCGCATCAATGGTTTCACATACGTACAGACTCAGTTCGACTACTTCACCTCTGAGCTGAAGGTTGTCAAGGAGGTTCCTTATGGCAACAACCCCAGCCGTCTGAAGGTAAAGTGCTATGGTGCTGACGATGTTCGCGAGGGTGTAGCTATCCTGTGGAAGGAGAACGTTGACGTGTCTATCACGGGTAACTCTACCAACCCCACCCGTTTCCAGCACCCCGTAGCAGGTACCTATAAGAAGGAGCGCGTGCTCGCTGGCAAGCCCTACTTCTCAGTAGCTTCCGGTGGTGGTACGGGTCGTACCCTGCACCCCGACAACATGGCTGCAGGTCCCGCTTCTTACGGTATGACCGACACCATGGGTCGTATGCACTCTGACGCTCAGTTCGCAGGTTCTTCTTCTGTTCCTGCTCACGTTGAGATGATGGGCTTCCTGGGTATTGGTAACAACCCCATGGTTGGTGCTACCGTTGCTATCGCCGTAGCTATCGACCTCGCCCTGAACAAGAAGTAATCAGTGCACAAAATTCTATAATAAGGGGAGTGTCAACATCGGCACGCCCCTTTTTATTTACTACTTCTGCCAGCAAATCATAAAAATAATGGCAATAGAACAAGCAATATTCCGCAGGGCGGAACTACTATTGGGCGATGATGCCATGAGCCGCATTGCGGAGAAGCGTGTGATTATCTTCGGCGTAGGCGGTGTAGGCTCGTGGTGCGCTGAGAGTCTGGTGCGCAGCGGCATCAGGAAGTTGACGATTGTCGACAGCGACTGCGTGAGTGTTACCAATATCAACCGCCAGCTGATGGCAACCACAAAGACCGTAGGACAGGTGAAGGTTGACGCCCTCAAAGAGCGTCTGCTCGCCATCAACCCCTCGGCAGAGATTACCGCTCTACAACTGGTGTTCAGCGCTGACACCGCTTCTCAGTTTGGGTTAGAAGGATATGACTATATCATCGATGCCATCGACTCATTGAAGGACAAGGCGCTACTCATTCTCCTGGCTTGCCAGTCCAAGGCAAAGCTCTTCTCGTCGATGGGCGCAGCCCTCAAGCTCGACCCTACACGCATCAAGACCGCTGAGTTCTGGAAGGTGACTGGCGACCCCCTTGCCCGTGCTCTCCGCAACCGTTTCAAGCGCGACAAGCAGTTTCCTAAGCGTAAGTTCCAGTGTGTCTTTTCTGACGAACTTCTGGAGAACAAAAAGCCTATAGACCCCGAAGATAAAGGCAACGGCAGCATCGTTCACATCACCGCCATTTTCGGTCTGATGTTATCAGGATTGGTGGTGCAAGATGCCGTAAAGACAGAGATTTGCAAAAAAGAAACGAATCATAGATATTAACACAAAAACCGAATGAATATGAAAAAGATGATGGCTTGTTTTCTGGCCTCTTTAGGCCTGAATGTTGCCTGTGCGCAGGGAAGTATGCCTGTCACTACAGAGAACTACGAAGTGGATATCTTCAAGACCAAGAGCGGCAAGACGGTAAAGTTCCACGCGTTGGTTCACGCCAGCATCCGCATG
>OMQN01000126.1 GCA_900313235.1 uncultured Prevotellaceae bacterium
ATAGTGAGCCTTGCCAACCACCAATGGGTCAAGGATTCGTGAGGTAGAACCCAGCGGGTCAACGGCAGGATAGATACCCAACTCAGCAATCTTACGATCCAACACCGTGGTAGCATCCAGGTGGGTAAACGTGGTGGCAGGAGCCGGGTCTGTCAAGTCATCGGCAGGCACATAGACAGCCTGTACGGAGGTGATAGAGCCAGACTTTGTAGAGGTGATACGCTCCTGCATAGCACCCATCTCAGAGGCCAGCGTGGGCTGGTAACCTACGGCTGATGGCATACGGCCCAGCAGGGCAGATACCTCAGAACCAGCCTGGGTGAAACGGAAGATATTGTCGATGAAGAACAGGATATCGGCAGCACCGCCATCCTTACCGCCACCATCGCGGAAACCCTCAGCAACGGTAAGACCTGACAAGGCTACTGAAGCACGTGCTCCAGGTGGCTCGTTCATCTGACCATATACCAGTGTGGCCTGTGACTTCTTCAACTCCTCGGGGTCAACGAGTGAGAGGTCCCACTTACCCTGAGCCATCGCTTCCTTGAATTTCTCACCATAACGGATAACACCCGATTCAATCATCTCGCGAATCAGGTCGTTACCCTCACGGGTACGCTCTCCTACTCCAGCGAATACAGAGAAACCGTTGTGTCCCTTGGCGATGTTGTTAATCAGCTCCATGATAAGCACGGTCTTACCGACACCGGCACCTCCAAAAAGTCCAATCTTACCACCCTTCAGGTAAGGCTCCAACAGGTCAATGACCTTAATACCTGTTGCCAGCACCTCCTTGGTCGTCGAGAGCTCCTCAAATTTGGGAGCCTCGCGGTGGATAGGATATGCGCCCTGCATATCCAACTGTTTCATACCGTCGATAGGCTGACCGATAACGTTCAGCATACGACCCTTAATCTGTTCTCCTGCGGGCATAACGATTGGTGAACCCATAGGCACAGCCTCCAATCCACGCTGCAGACCGTCGGTATTGTCCATAGCCACACAGCGTACGGTGTCCTCACCAATGTGCTGTTGTACCTCAACAATCAACTGACTGCCGTTGGGACGTTCAATCTTAAGTGCCTCGTGAATTTTAGGCAGCACTTTCTCAGCATCAAGTCCTTTGGTATCAAAATAAACGTCGATAACAGGACCGATAATCTGCGAAATGTGACCTGTAATTTGTGACATAAGCAGTATTTATTTGTATTTTAATTAATGTTTATCCTAGCTAATAGTGCTTGCAAAGTTAGCAAAAAAAACGCAATAAAAAAAACATTTCCACATAAAAATAGCGAAAATGTTCTTTTTTTGCTTGTCAGCGTTCTCATCCTCCTTATAATGCAATGATATTCACTTCCAGCCACAGCACAATATAGCCCAGCAGGAAGCCCAGCAGGACCTTCGGAGTGATGTGTTTGACGTACCATCCCAGACTGACATGCTCAGCACGCATCAGAGCCAGTCCGCAGACGCTTCCCACCGACAGCAGACAACCGCCGACAGCCGTCGTGTAGGCTATGACGCCCCAATAAGCGCCATTCGTCATAACGCCGCCAGCTCCCACGCCATAGAGCGAGATGTTGGAGATGGCAATGGTAAAGGAGTCGACGATACTACTGAGGAAACCGGCGAGAATACCAATCAACCATACATCGGGAATATAGACATCAAACCAGTCTGCCACATCAGCCCATACACCTGTCTCTGTCACGACACCCATGCCCAGCATGATACCAGTGACAAAAAGCACCTGCTGCAGGACACCATATTGCAGCGACATCGGCACCCGACGCCCCGTCATCTGGTCTGCGTTAATCAGTTTGCGGTTGAACGCCTCGTTAACCACCCACAACACGCTGAGTACACACAGGGCCCCAAGGAATGGAGCCAACCTTGTGAGGTTATGGAACGTAGGGATGAACCACAGACCGCCGATACCAACGATGAGCATCACTACACGCTGCCAACGGTTCAGACGGGTGGCATCGCCACGGTATGGCGAAGGACTCCATGCAGTATCCAAACGGTCGGGCAACTCACGACTAATCAGATAGGTAGGAACGACACAAGCCAAGAAGGCTGGCAGTCCCAGGTAGGCGGAGAAGCGTGTCGCCGTCACCGCACCGTTACCCCACAGTATCAGTCCTGTCGGATCGCCAATAACGGTAAAGCAACCGCCACAGCATGCTGCCAGTACGATGGCCGACCCGACAAACATGCGCTGTCGCGAATTCTGCAAGATGTTATGCATGATAACCAGCATCATCGTTGCCGTGGTCAGATTGTCCAGATTGGCAGAGAGTGCAAAGGTCACTGCCGTGATGCTCCACAACAGGCGTTTGCTGCTTCGTGTACGAATCCACTCGGTGATAAAGTCGAAACAGCCGTTGTTGCTAAGCAGTTCCACAATAGACATAGTGGCCAACAGGAAAAGGACGATGGCGGCAGCCTTTCCAACATATTTCAGGAACACATGGTCGTAGATGAACCACTTCACGATATCACTGGAATGTTCGTTGCTTCCCAGCCATTCGATATACTCTGCCGGGTGCTGTGCCATCACGAAATCAGCTCCCCAACAGACATATACCACCCAGCCTATCGTTCCCAGGAACATGGCAATGGCTGCTTTGTTTACCCCCGTCAGATGGCCTGTCGCTATCAGCAGGTAGGCCAGCAGGAGCATGGTAACGATTATGAGAGTCATACTATTTGACTATTTGACTATTTGACTATTTGACTATTTGACTATTTAACGATTTGACTATTTATTCTTTGTTTCCGGAACAGCATAGCGGGCACCTGCCTCGTTGACGAGACGGCGGGCAAAGCTTTGGGGATAGCCTGGGCGTTTAACGGTAGCGCCAAGACCATACTGGCTACGGGTGAAGTGTCCGTTCTCCTCCGGTTTGACGGCCATATCGTTGAACTTCACAATGAGATGGAACGCCAACTGTTTCCAGCGTGCCAACATCTGTTGGGCCTGACGGACACTGTAGTCATTCAGGAAGCGCTGCATCTGTGCGGGTTCCATACCTTTGGCCTGAGCCTCGATAGACGACTGCTGCGCCAGATAAGCCTTCTGGAGTGAGTCGCGAACTTCCTTGAGGACAGGGAACAACGAGGAATAACGCGGATAGACCATGTTGCTGACCCAGTTCTCCACCCAGTAGGCATTCTTGTCGCTGAAATTCAGTTCGTCAGCACCGGGTGTATTGTAGCATTCCGGCAACACCGTCATCGAACAGTATACCGGTGTGTAGGCCACCATGTTGCAGTCATCATTGCCAAACCAGAAGCATCCACCCATCTCTCGGGGCAGCCAAGAGCGCATCTGAGAGACAAAAGTCCATGCTGTCTGTTGCGTTGAGGTAGGACGCTCGTTGAAGTATTTCTTGCCATCGACCTCAAAGAATAGAGGTGTGGGACGATACGGCATCTGCCAGATGCCACCACCAATATCCGTAGAGTCGATAGCCATCGGCGTACCCTCGAAATGGTCGCGCATATCGTTCATAATATCCTCCACGCTCAGTTTTTTCACTGGCACAACCCAAAGCGGCATATCCTCTGCATCAGGGTCTTTGCCCAGGGCCCACGGCAGATAGCGGTTCATACCCTTGACATGGTGGTTGAAGAAGCTCCACACACGGGCATCGCAGATACGACGGCCAGAGAAGTCGGGAGCAGCATAAGCCATCTTCCATGAGAACTCATCGTCTCTTCCATCGAACCACCCCATCTTGCGGGCATATTTGATGACGTTCTTTGAGTAGAGCACATTCTCCTTGTCCTTCAAGGGGAACACACCGATACGACTCTGGTTGGCATGTCCGCAGATGGCATTATCGGGAATACGACGTGCCACCCATACCACACGTTCCTTAGACTGTTTGCGGTCGGGGCCACAGCCCTGCATCTCCATAATCCACGCCTCATTGGGGTCGCAGATGGTAAACGTCTCGCCCTCGCTATAGTAGCCATATTGCTCCACGAGCGACGTCATGATTTGTATGGCTTCACGCGCAGTCTTCGAACGCTGCAGACCGATATATATCAGTGAACCATAGTCGATTACACCCATTGAGTCAACCATTTCCTCACGACCGCCATAGGTCGTTTCTCCAATAGTTACCTGCCACTCATTGATGTTGCCCACCACGTTGTAGGTCTCTTCTGCCTCAGGGATTTCACCCAGATATTTATTGGTGTCCCATTCATATATTTTACGCATATCACCCTTCTGATGCTTGGCTGCCGGATAGTGGGCCAGCTTCATAAATGCACCATAGGAATCTGCATTATACGAACAGATGACGGAACCGTCAACAGAGGCATTCTTGCCTACAATAAAGTTTGTACACGCCAAAGCATCACCCATTGCCAACAGACAATAGCCGAGAGCGGTCAAAAATAGTCGTTTCATAGTTTATTTTTTATTTCTTGGTTCTTTATGGAGTGCAAAGTTAACAGAAAAATTCGATAAAAATGAAAAAAATGACATTTTCTTTGGTTTTTTGCTCACTTATTC
>OMQN01000123.1 GCA_900313235.1 uncultured Prevotellaceae bacterium
AACGCCCTGGGTAGAGTTGGTCAGTCGACCATAGATGTTACCGGCATCGCGCAGTCCGAAGCGGTCGGCGGCATGCTGTGAGTTGCGGAACACATACGAGGTGGTCTGGTAGATGGGCACGGCACGAGCGTCGGTTGCGGGGTCTGCCTGTTCCTGGCCTACATGGAGTTGTAAAGTCTCGAAGCGATAGTTCTTGTTGTTGCTCATAATCTTATCCTTTCTTTTAATGTTTATTGTTTATTGTTTATTGTTTATTGTTTATTGTTTATTGTTTATTGTTTATTGTTTATTGTTTATTGTTTATTGTTTATTGTTTAATGTTTCTTGTTTCTGGGTGCAAAGTTATAGTATTTGGAAATATCCTCCAAATTTCTTGCAGAATTCAGAATAAATCGCTAAATTTGCAATCTGAAAAGAAAATCATTCCAATTATGGGCTTTGGAGAGCCCTCTCACAGAATAAAACTCTAATATATGGCTGAAATCTTAGATGAAATCGACCTGCAGATACTGAAAACGCTGCAAAAAAACGCCAAATTGACCACCAAAGAGTTGGCAGATGCGGTACATTTGACCCCTACACCCGTTTTTGAACGCCAAAAACGGTTGGAGAAGAAGGGGTATATCAAGAAGTATGTAGCTGTGCTGGACCCTGAGAAGTTGGGGCAGGGCCTGCAGGTGTTTTGCAAGGTGAAACTGACGCAGATTAACCATGAGATTGCCGATGCCTTTGTGCGTCGCATCCAGCGCATCCCCGAAGTCACGGAGTGCTATAACACCAGTGGCTCTTACGACTATCTGTTAAAGGTTCGCGCACGCGATATGAAGCAGTACCAGGAGTTTGTGCTTACCAAGCTGGGCGACATCGACCATGTGGGAGCTATCGAGAGTACCTTTGTCATGAGCGAGGTCAAGCAGACCTACGGCATCAACGTCTGAGTTCCCAGAAGGCTACGGCAGCGGCAGCAGCTACGTTCAGCGAGTCTACGCCGTGCGCCATGGGAATGCGGACGGTATAGTCAGCCTCTTCTATCGTCTGGTGGGGCAGTCCGTCGCCTTCTGTTCCCATGATGACAGCTAACCTGTCCTCGTCCTTCAGGCGTGGGTCGTCCAGTGATATGGAGTTGTCGGTCAGTGCCATCGCTGCCGTCTTGAAGCCTAACGGCTGCAGTGACTTGGCAGAGCCGTCCAGCCATGTCCAGGGCACCAGGAAGACGCTGCCCATCGACACACGTACAGCACGGCGGTTCAGTGGGTCGCAGGTGTCGCGTGTCAACAGTACGGCATCGATGCCTAATGCCGCTGCGGAGCGGAAGATGGCGCCGATATTCGTGGTGTCTGTCACTGCCTCGATGACTACGACGCGGCGGGCGTCCTTCACCACTTCGGAGACGCTTGGCATCGTCTTGCGACGCATGGCACAGAGTACGCCGCGTGTCAGGGTGTAGCCCGTCAACTGTGACAGCATCTCGCGACTGCCTGTATAGACAGGGATGTCACCGACACGTTCCACAATGTCACGGGCATCTCCGGTAATATGTTTTCTTTCGCAGAGTAGGGCAGTGGGCTCCCAGCCGGCGTCCAGCGCCACACGAATCACCTTGGGACTCTCTGCGATGAAGAGTCCTTTCTCGGGTTCCAGTTCCATGCGCAGCTGCGCTTCGGTGAGGGTGCTAAACACCTCTAAGCCTTTCTCTTGGAGGGATGATATCTCGATAATATTCATAAAAAAAGCGTTTTAAATTTGGTTTTTTGCTCACTTATTTGTAACTTTGCAGCCGATTTCGAAAGATTTCACTGGTCTGGTAGCTCAGCTGGATAGAGCAACAGCCTTCTAAGCTGTGGGTCTCGGGTTCGAATCCCGACCGGATCACGAAGCGGTCAGGATGACCGCTTTTTTATTTCATACCCTTCATGCTGAGCGAGATGCGCTGGCGACGCAGGTCGACACCAATGACACGGACACGGACGTGCTGGTGCAGGCGTACCACCTGTGTTGGGTCGCTGACATAGCGGTCGGCCAACTGCGATACATGTACCAGTCCGTCCTGGTGAACACCGATGTCTACGAAGGCTCCGAAGTTGGTGATATTTGTCACAATGCCAGGCAGTTCCATGCCTTCACGTAAGTCTTCTACAGTTTGTATGCTACTGTCAAACTCAAACTCCTCAATCTGTTCACGAGGGTCACGACCAGGCTTCTCCAACTCCTTCATGATGTCCGTGAGGGTGGGGATGCCGATGGTGTCTGTGACATATTTCCGGATGTCTATCTGTGAGCGCTTGTCAGGCTGGCTGATGAGGTCGGCAACGGTGCAGTGCAGGTCCTTGGCCATCTGTTCTACGACATGGTAGCTCTCGGGATGTACCGCCGAGTTGTCGAGCGGGTTTTTGGCGTCAGCGATGCGCAGGAAACCGGCGCACTGTTGGAAGGCGGCAGGTCCCAGACGGGGTACCTTCTTCAGTTGGGCGCGACTGGTAAAGGCTCCGTTCTCCTTCCTGTAGTCCACGATGTTCTGAGCCAACACGGCACCCAGTCCACTGACGTAGGTCAACAGATGCTTGGAGGCCGTATTCAGATTGACCCCCACCAGGTTGACACAGCTCTCTACCGTCTGGTCGAGCGAGTGCTTCAGCAGGGTCTGGTCGACATCGTGCTGGTATTGTCCCACACCGATGCTCTTGGGGTCAATCTTCACCAACTCTGCCAGCGGGTCCATCAGTCGGCGACCGATGCTCACGGCACCACGAACGGTGACGTCCTCGTCGGGGAACTCGTCGCGTGCCACCTTGGAGGCACTATATACTGAGGCGCCGTCCTCGCTGACGACGAAGAGCCTCACCCCCGACTCCTCTCCTAAGGGCGAGGGGAGTGATTTGAGACAATCCTCCACGAATTCTTTTGTTTCTCTCGATGCAGTACCATTGCCGATGGCGATAGCCTCAATCTGGTATTTCTCCAGCATGTCCTGCAGGTGTATGGTGGCCTGCATGCGGTGGTTGACTGGCGGGTGGGGGAAGATGGCCTCGTGGTGCAACAGGTTGCCCTGGGCATCGAGGCATACCACCTTACATCCTGTGCGGAAGCCAGGGTCGATACCCATGACACGCTTCTGACCCAGCGGGGCTGAGAGCAGTAGCTGGCGCAGGTTCTCGGCAAATACGCGGATGGCCTCTTCGTCGGCACGCTGCTTGCTGAGATTCATAAACTCGGTCTCAATAGAGGGCAGCAACAAGCGCTTGTAACCATCCTCTACCGCCTCTGCCAATAGTCGACGACATGCTCCCCCGCCTTGGGAGGGTGCTGGGGGCAGGTTCCTCTTGAGGCGCTTGACAGCCTCGTCGTCGTCGATGGTCAGACTGATACGCAGAATGCCCTCGCTCTCACCACGGCGCATGGCCAACAGTCGGTGACTGCTACAGCGCTTCAGGGGTTCTTCCCACTCGAAGTAGTCGCTGAACTTTTGCGCTTCGTCACTATCCTTCTTGCTCTTCACCACCTTCGACTCGATGAAGGCCTCACGGCGGAAAGCGGCACGAACCAGATTGCGCGAGCGCTCGTCTTCGCTGACCTGCTCGGCAATAATATCCTGGGCACCTTGCAGAGCCGCATGGACGTCGGCAGGTGAACCACCAGCCACGACGAAGCGCTGGGCGGCACGCTTGGGGTCAGACTCGCGCTGCAGCAACAGCAACTGGGCCAGCGGCTCCAGCCCTTGTTCACGAGCCACCTGCGCACGCGTTCTGCGCTTGGGCTTGTAGGGCAGGTAGATGTCTTCCAGCGTCGTTGACTCCCAACAGTCTTTGATACGCTTCTCCAGTTCGGGTGTCATCTGCTGCTGTTCGGTGATGGTCTTGACGATTGTTTCCTTACGCTTGGCTATCTCCTGCAACTGTGACAGGCGGTTGCTGATGGCGGTTATCTGTACCTCGTCGAGTCCACCTGTCCGCTCTTTGCGGTAGCGTGAGATAAAGGGGATGGTGCAACCCTCGTCCAACAACTTCAGCGTATTCTCGACGGCATGCTCCTGCAGGTGCAGCTCCGTACTGATAAGTCTTGTAAAAATCTTGATGTTTTCCATGCTTAGTAGTTGCTTTCGTGTTTGATGCTACGAATGTGAAACCAGATGCCCGCCACGATTAACAGCAGGCCGGAAACCAACAGCCCGTTGTGGGTCGACAACATGCTGAAACGGGTGGCGACAAGCAGTATTGTACCTATTATAATAAGGAATAAACCTAAATATGGGGTCAATTTCTTCATAAAAACGTTAATTTTGCTGCAAATATACGAAATTTTAGTGTTTCAAGTTTCAGGTTTCAGGATTTTTTTGTACCTTTGCACCCGCATTTTGCAAAAATAACATTTATTTAATTTATTAACGTAGTATGAATCAATACGAAACCGTTTTCATTTTGACTCCCGTTTTGTCTGATGAACAGACAAAGGAAACGGTCGCAAAGTTCAAGAAGGTACTGACCGACAAAGGTGCAGAGATCGTGAACGAAGAGGCCTGGGGACTGAAGAAGATGGCTTACGCTATCGACAAGAAATCTACAGGTTTCTACTTCCTGGTAGAGTTCAAGGCTGAGCCATCAGTGATTAAGACTCTGGAGACTGCTTTCCGTCGTGACGAGAAAGTTATCCGTTTCCAGACAGTAAAGCTTGAGAAGTATGCCATCGAGTATGCTGAGAAGCGTCGTAACAAATTTGGTAAAAAAGAGGAGGCTTAAACTATGGCACAGCAAGACACTGAAATCCGTTATTTGAACGCTCCTTCTATCGACACGAAGAAGAAGAAGTACTGCCGTTTCAAGAAGAGCGGTATCAAGTACATCGACTACAAAGATCCCGAGTTCCTGAAGAAGACGAGCAGGGTAAGATTCTTCCCCGTCGTATCACCGGTACCTCTCTGAAGTATCAGCGCCGTGTGGCTCAGGCCGTTAAGCGTGCCCGCCAGATTGCTCTGCTGCCTTACGTAACTGACATGATGAAATAAACAAGGAGGACGCAAGACATGGAAATTATACTGAAAGAAGATATTATCGGTCTGGGATACAAGAACGATATCGTGAACGTTAAGTCTGGTTATGGCCGTAACTACCTGATTCCTCAGGGTAAGGGTGTTATTGCCTCTCCTATGGCTAAGAAGATTCTCGCTGAGAACCTGAAGCAGCAGGCTCATAAGCTGGCTGCCATCAAGGCTGAGGCTGAGAAGAAGGCTGAGTCTCTGAACGGCGTTGCTCTGTGCATTGCCGCTAAGGTTAGCGCTACCGGTCAGCTCTACGGTTCTGTAGGTGCCAACCAGGTTGCTGAGGAACTGCAGAAGCTCGGTAAGGAGGTTGATCGTAAGATCATCACCATGAAGGATGCCAAGACTGTTGGTGACTTCGTAGCTCTGGTACACTTCCACAAGGAGGTTACCGTTGAGGTTCCTGTAAAGGTTATAGCCGAGAACGCTGCTGAGCTGAAGGCTGCCGCTGACGAGGAAGCTGCCATCCTGGCTGCTGCCGACGCCAAGAAGGCTGCTGCTAAGGCTGCTGAGGCCGCTGAGGAGGAAGCTCCCGAGGCTGAGGAGGCAGAGGCTACTGTTGAAGAGTAATAACCCGCTGTAAAGCAAATCATAGTTATTATACACAAGAAATCCCGATTGCTATCAAGCAGTCGGGTTTTTTTGTGTGCTTGTGGTGAGCGCGGGGGAGGACGTCGATGGAATCGACGAGCAAAAGGCGGGATAAGGAGAGGGAGCGGGAGAGAACGTCGATGGAATCGACGAGGAAAAGACGGGGCAAGGAGAGGGAGCGGACTGGTGGCTATTGGTTTGCCTGAACAAAAAAATAACCGCCGGATTCACATCCGGCGGCATTTTCTCTCAATTTCTTTGAGTTCGTGCTTGAATTACTCAGCAGCAGCAGTGCTATCAGCAGCAACAGTGTCGGCAGCTACAGTGTCAACATCAGCGCTATCAACAACTGCGATTGAATCTGAATCAACAGCCTCAGCCTGAGCGGTCTTGTTACCACAAGAAGCGAAAGAGATAGCTGCAACAGCAACGAACATAAATACTAATTTCTTC
>OMQN01000116.1 GCA_900313235.1 uncultured Prevotellaceae bacterium
CCGACACCCGACTTCACATGGGGTCTGAACATCTACCTCCAGTACAAAGACTTCGACCTGACCATGTTCTGGCAGGGCGTGCAGGGCGTTGATGTTGACTGCCGTGGCTTTAAGTCGCAGACCGACTTCTGGGCAAACTCTCTGATTAACGTGCCTTATCTGAATAAAGGTGTGCGTGTGCTCGATGCCTGGAGCCCGTTAAACCGCGACAGTGAGATTCCCGCTCTGACCACGTCGGACACCAACCGCGAAGGTCGTATCTCAAGTTATTACATTGAAAACGGCTCTTATGCCAAACTACGTACCATTCAGCTGGGCTACAACCTGCCCAAGAGCTTTGTTGAGAAACTGCGTTTGGATCGCATCCGCCTCTATGCTTCGGCTCAGAACCTGCTGACCATCAAGAGCAGTAAGTTTACCGGTGCAGACCCGGAGAACCCCGGATTCAACTATCCTATCCCTCTCAATCTCACTTTCGGACTCAATGTTTCATTCTAAAATATAGCAACGATTATGAAAACGACATATAGAATTATCTGCGTAATCTGCATCATTTTCAGTTTCATGAGCTGCTCTGACTTCTTGGATGAGCAGGTGCCGCAGGCTACGCTGACTCAGGACGAGGTAAAGAAGCCTGAGTACATCGACAACGTGCTGATTTCAGCCTATGCCGGACTGCTCAGCATCGAGGACATGAACTCCTCGTTCTCACTCTGGAACTACGACACTCGCTCAGACGATGCATACGTCGGCGGTTCTAACCCCTCAGACGGTGAGGCCTTCCATATCTTGGAGAAGCATACCACTGTGATGACCACTGACTGGCCCTACAATGACATTTGGAATCGTTTCTATAAATACCTATCACGCATCAGTCTGTCACTCGACATTCTGGCTGTTGCTGATCAGGAGAACGCCACCATCAAGCAGCGTACAGCTGAGATGAAGTTCCTGCGTGCCTACGGTCACTTCCAGTTGAAGCGCCTGTTTAAGAAGATTCCTTTTGTCAACAAGCTCAATATGCAGGAGGACGACTACAACAATCTAACGAATACAGAATTCACCAACGACGAGGGCTGGCAGCAGATTATCAACGATCTGGAGGATGCCTATGCAGTATTGCCCGCCACACAGACAGAAAAAGGTCGCCCCACCAAGGCCGCCTGTGCTGCCTTCCTGGCAAAGGTATATCTCTATAAGGCATATCGTCAGGACGATGCTAATACGAATCAGGTGACCTCAGTCAATGAAGCCGACTTGCAAAAGGTTGTGGACTACACCGCTCCCAGCCTCTATGCAGGCTACGGACTGGAGAGCGACCTGCACAACAACTTCCGTCCAGAGGAGCAGTACGAGAACGGCAAGGAGAGCATCTGGGCCATTCAGTATTCGAAGAACGATGGTACCGTTTATGGAAACCTGAACTTCTCATACCGATTGATAGTTCCATGTATTCCTAAGGTTCACGATGCCGGTTGTGACTTCTACAAGCCGTCTATCAATCTGGTCAATGCCTATCGTACCAACAGCGACGGACTGCCCCTCTTCGACAATGTCCCCGCTAATGCTACCGACTATGAGGTTGGTTCTGCACAGACCGTTGACCCGCGTCTCTTCGAAACCGTTGGTGTGCCGGGCACTCCTTATATGTTCAATCCTAACTTCATGATCAACAAGTCTAACACATGGAGCCGCTCGGGTGGCATGTATGGCTACTTCGTATCACTGAAGCAGAACGTCGACCCATCACTCACCGACACCTATCTCTTCGTCTGCGACAACCAGTGGGCAAGTTCTATGAACCGCGTGGTCTTCCGCTATGCCGACGTGCTGCTGATGCGTGCTGAGGCTCTGGCTCAGCTTGGAAAGACTGCCGAGGCCATTTCACTGGTCAATCAGGTGCGCACCCGTGCTATGGGCATGACTTCCAGTAGCGTAGTGGCTAACTATCCTACTAAATATGGTGTTCACTATGCTATCGGCAAGTACAACGGTACTTACTCCAAGGACGAAACCATGAAGATTGTCAAGATGGAACGTCGTCTGGAGCTCGCCATGGAGAGTGAGCGTTTCTTCGACCTCGTGCGCTGGGGTGAAGCTGCTACTGTCATCAACCGTTTCTACACCACTGAGAGTGAGAAGATGAACTTCCTGAGCGGTTCGATGTTCACTGCCAACAAGAACGAGTACCTGCCTGTTCCTGACGACCAGATCAAGGCAGCGAACGGACACTATACGCAAAACTGCGGACAATGGTAATTGTAAATGAAGAGTGAAGTATCATTAAAACGAAATAAAGCAATATGAAACACAATATTAATAATATGGAAAGAAGCATGAAAATGATGATGAAGTTGCTCTGCGCAGCATTCTTCATTCTTCATTCCTCATTCTTCATTTCCTGCGACGACGACCATACGGGCAGTATCGACGTGAGCGGTTCATGTCTCGTTGAGAAATTCGTGCTGAACGGACAATACGAAGGCATTATCAACACCGAGAAACGGCTGATAAAGATAAAAGTTCCTGTAGACTTCAATCAGAAGGGCAACATGGAAATCACGAGTCTGGATGTATCATCTGGTGCAAAGACTAATTTGAAGGTGGGCGACCGCGTGAACTTCGATGCCGACCGTACTCTGCACATCACCAATGGTGATCTTGAGATGGACTATCAGATCAGTGTGCGCAACGATGAGGCACTGATGTCACTCTTCATCCTTGAGGGTGTGAAGGGAGCCATCAATCAGGATGACAAGACCGTTACCGTATCGGTGATGGCAAACAGCGGTATCGACCTCGAAAACGCCACCTTTGAGGTGGTGTGCAGCGAGGATGCTACATGCAGTCCTGCCAGTGGTACGAAGGCTAATTTCAAGGAGCCTGTCAAGATAACGCTGACCGACAACACTGCCACCAATACCTATACCGTCTATGTGACGCTCATCGAGAATCCTGTAGCCATCTTTGTTGGCGACGCAGAGAATGTTGAGATGCTCAACGACGAGGAAAAGGCTGCTGCTAAATGGCTCACCGGCAACATTGAAGGCTCTGCCTACGCATCATGGGATATGGTGGCAAGTGGCACCATATCACTCGATGAGTGCAAGCTCATCTTCTTCCATCGTCACAGTCCTGCATACGGCAACTACAACGGATTTGCCGAGGCTGCAACGGGTGCCATGACGGCACTGCCTAAGATGAAGGAATTCTGGAAGCGCGGCGGTGCATTCGTGCTGAGTCGTTCGGCTGTGAACTATGCCATTGCCCTCGGTGCTATGCCAGAGGATGCTTATCCCAACAACTGTTGGGGTGGCGGCGGAGGCGAAGGCTCCGACCTGATGGGTGATGATCCCTGGCACTTCTTTGCCTATGACACCAGCCACCCGCTGTGGAAGAATCTGAAGGCATATCCAGGTGCAGCACCAGATGCCATCTACACACTCGATAACGGCTACACCATCTGTAACACCACGTCGCAGTTTGCCCTCTGGAATCCTTATACAGGACAGGAAGCATTCGAGTCTATCACAGGTGCTCGTGCCCTTAGCCATGGCGGTGACGGTGCTATCGTAGCATGGGAGCTGAAAGCTGCCGACGGCAAGTTCGGCAAGGGCGGTATTATCTGCTTCGGCTCAGGACTCTTCGACTGGAACTCACCTACGCCTTACACATCTGTCTATCACGACAATATGGGTGGCATCATGCTCAACGCATTTGATTATCTAACCAAATAAAAAACAGAAAATTATGAAGACAATGATATATTCAGTATTCGCACTCATGCTGTCAGCTGCTTCGCTGACGGCATGCAGCGACGACGAGTTCAGCGGCGATCCTGCCAAGGACTGGAACGGCACAACAACGTTCTTTGCTCCTACCGACAATCAGGGCTTCGGAACGTACTATACCCCTGCCATCGGTCGTGTGGGCGACCCCATGCCTTTCTACGATCAGAAAGCTGGCGACTTCAAGGTTCTCTACCTACAGGAGTTCATCAACAATATGACTTACCGCTTCCATCCCATCTGGGCTGTTTCCACCACTGACGGTGCCAGCTACGAGTCGCTGGGCGAGCTGCTTCCTTTCGGAGCTAACGACTACCAGCAGGATGCCGCCCTGGGTACGGGTTGTGCATACGAGAAAGACGGTGTCTACTACATCTATTATACTGGTCACAACGGTAACTGCAAGAACCGTGAGGTGGTGATGCGTGCTACATCTACCGACTTTAAGACGTGGACGAAGGACGAACTCTGGACGCTTAAAGGTCCTGACTTCGGCTACTCCGGCAACGACTTCCGTGACCCGCAGATCTTTGTTGCTGACGACGGCCTCTACCACATGCTCATCGCTACTTATCCTGTAAATGGTGGCGACCCCGTCTTCGCTGAGTTCAAGTCTGGCGACTTGAAGAGTTGGGAGCATGTTGGTCGTATCCGTATGATTTGGGACCGTATGCTTGAGTGCCCCGATGTCTTCAAAATGGGCGACTACTGGTACTTGGTATACAGCGAGAGCTTCCGCGCTTCATGGAGCCGCAAGGTGAAGTACATGATGGCGAAGACCTACGAGGAACTGAAGAACTGCTTCAATGACGGACCTAAGTGGCCTGCCGACGGTCATGAGGGAGTGCTTGACAGCCGTGCCTTCTATGCTGGCAAGACAGCCTCTAACGGTCAAGACCGCTACATTTGGGGCTGGTGTCCGTTCCGCACAGGTGCCGATATTCACGAGAAGAACACCAACGTAGGTGCCGGAGACGGCAATGAGCCTGCATGGAGTGGAGCACTCGTGTGTCACAAGATTATCCAGCATGCCGATGGAACTCTTACACTGGGTGCTGTACCTGCTATGGCGGCAAAGTACAACAAATCTGCCAATGCCAACGTCGTAGCATCCAACGGCTACAGCAATGGTGCATTGAGTGGCGACGGAGCCTACGTGCTTTACAACCGCCTGGATAATTGCAACCACATCTCATTCACCGTGAAGACTTCGAATAACTGGGATAAGTTCGGCGTTTCATTTGCACGCGGCACCGATTCCAAGAAGTATTACACCATGGTCGTTAATCCCGAATGGGAAGATGGCCGTAAGGTAAACTTCGAACAGGAAGGTGAGGAAGGCAAGGGCTTCATTGAAGCAGCCGACGGCTATAACTTCCAGCGCCCGGCAGACAATGTCTATAACATCGATATCTATACCGACAACTCAGTTCTGACGCTCTACATCAACGATGTCTGCGCTTACACGCAACGCATCTACGGCATTCAGAAAAACTGCTGGAGCATCAACAACTATGGTGGTTCAATCACTGTCAGCGACGTGAAAGTGA
>OMQN01000192.1:0-1659 GCA_900313235.1 uncultured Prevotellaceae bacterium
GTCCTTCTTTGGCACATCGGACTCTGTCCGTATAGAACTGCTTCGCCTGGCTTCAGACTGTAGCCTGTCGGATGTGGCCTATATCAAGATGCACACATCCCCCTACAGAGGCGACACTGAGCTTGACCCCACCAAGAAGAAAGCCGTCACTTTCTTTGCCGCCTTAGACAAGCAGCCTCTTTTTAATAAAGGTTATGCGCGTGAGAAGATTGCCCTTTATCGTGACTTCCTCGCCACGACCAAGGAACACGGCATCACCAATCAAAAGGAACTCCTTTCTTTCCTCGAAACGGAAGACCGTCATTTCCGCACCTTCCTCTCCAATATCGGTGACTACACTGATGTTGGACTGCAAGATGTCACGAAAATGACAGAGCAGATATGCACAGACATTTTCCGTAATGCCTCGGAGAAGCGGTTGACAAGTGAGGATGCTATGGTTTACATGGGGATGCGCACTTGCCGCCGACTGCTTCTCAACGCAAAAGTCTGTGAGGATCTGATAAAGGCAGGGAAAATAAAATCCGAGAGCCAAGCCAATGCCTATCTCTGGATGACGCTGCAGCCCTTCCTCTCAATGGATGCCTTTGCCATCAGTATGCTGACAGAAGCACAGCAAAAGCAAATGACAGAACTTGCCGCTGCATATCCAGTGATTTCAGAACGGCTTGCTGCCAAGGGGTATGCCGCCCAGGAGCAGCTTGCCCTCATCCCGACACAACTCATGCGGCTCTACATAGCCACACTCTGATAATGGAATCTAAACAATCAAACTTAACAAACGATGCAAGATACTATGTTAGAAGAAGCAATCTACAAGTTTAAGGTCAGTGGGCCGACCATCATGCCGTCGTTGTTCGACAACTTCTTCCTGAAACCAGCCTTTGCCCATCGACGAGGTGCTGAACATCATGGACAGCGATGCTTACATGCGCATCCTGTACTACACCCACCCCAACCCAAAGGCCATCAAGACAAAATTCGGTCAACGGGCATGTACCTACTTCATGCCGGAAGAGCAGCGTAATATCAAGATGAACTTCTCTACCGACGAGAAGGGCTTGGTGAACACGATACTCGTCACGGTCTATGGCTCCATCGACATCATGTACCCAGACCTGCTAAATGACCTGCGCCTCAATACCAACGGCTCCATGCTGGTGAAGGAACGCCGTAGCGAAGCTGAGGTGATGAACGATTTCAACAACAACCCATAGACTCGTATTCCTATGCATGGACAAGGCTTTATTCTACCACATTGCAGATGTAATCCAGGAGAACCGCAGTTGGATTGAGGTCATCGACACCCACGACACCATCCAGTGGAACTACTATCTCGATGGAGAGTTTCACCACATCGACTACCAGGTGATAACATTACGCAACTACAGAAACCGATACTGCTGGCAGAAGCAGCACATCTGGAAAGTAAACGAGCATGACCTGGCTGATGGTGTGAGAAGGCTCATAGAGCGAGACCCGACTGCCAAGACCCGTGCCGACACGCTCTCGCTGACAACCAGAGACGTGGACTATATCATCCAAAAAGCAACATTTGACATCTTAAAACTCGAACTATATGATTTTGAATACTGACAAACAAAAGACCTCCCTGAAGGGTGTGTACGTATTCTACAGCGTAATCATCACTCTCTGCAT
>OMQN01000192.1:1676-2415 GCA_900313235.1 uncultured Prevotellaceae bacterium
TGGAGCCATCGACACGTACCTTACACTTCTCATAGAGACGGATGAGGAACTGAAAAACGACCCAAGCGTTGACACGTCCTCACCCAGCTATACGAATCTGCTCAACGAGCGCATCGGCATGAAGCTCGATGCCATGTCGAAACGTATTAACCATTCAGATAACGACTAACGTATGATACAGACCATCCAACTGATCAAGTTCTTCTATCCCTTCATTATTCTGGCAGTTTTCTTCTGCCTGTATAAGAAGGAATACAGCTTCAACAAAAGGTTCTACTGGTGCATGACGATGTACTTCAATGCACGAAGGCTGTTCGCATTTCTGTCGGTCGGCCTGCTCATCTTCATGAACTGGTGCTGCTATGTGACAAATCCCAACTATGCGGTCTTTTTTTCCGCTGTTATCACCTGCTGCCTTTTCTCTTACCGAGTGGCAGATGCCGCGCTTCACCGACTGCATGAGAGAACGCGCCTCTGGGCTATTACACTCATGCTTGCCCTGGTATGCTACTCCATACCTTACATGTATAGCATATTCCTTGTGCTGTACACGCTCGGTGTGGCATCGGTGTTCTATCCGTCTGAACGTGTTCTTCGCATCAAGAACGAGACAAACAGTATCTTCAATCCGCCCGGACTGCTTCAGCGAATCATCCGCAACTACTATTAAGCTGCCACTTGTTTGTGGCATACTGTCTGAACACACTTGCTCGAAAAATTCAGAACGTTAAACTTAAAA
>OMQN01000115.1 GCA_900313235.1 uncultured Prevotellaceae bacterium
TTTAACTTTGCAGGCTGAAGTCACCATGCTTCAGCCTGCTTTTTGCTTATTATTATTAAAAGGTAAGGAGAAAATGTGTGGTTTCAGAAAAAAGTATTACCTTTGCAGGCAAATATTTGTACGACCATGAGTCTGACTCAGATAATAGGAAATGTGTTTAAGCCCCGTCAGAAGGCTTTGGAGAAGCATCTGAATGGGGGAGAGGCGCTGCAGCGTGCAGTGCTGAATCATCTGATACATACCGCTAAAGATACAGAATACGGCAGAAACCATGCCTTTGACAATATCAAGGACTATGAGCAGTTCGTCTCAATGGTACCAGTCAACACCTACGAGGAGTTGAAGGGCGACATCGACCGCATGCGCCATGGCGAAAAGGATGTGCTATGGCCAGGACGTGTCAGATGGTATGCCAAGTCAAGTGGCACCACAAACGACAAGTCGAAGTTCATCCCTGTCAGCGACGAGGGTCTGCAGAAGATTCACTATGCTGGCGGACGCGACTCTGTGGCACTGTATCTGCGCAACAATCCTAAGTCAAGGATGTTCGACGGCAAGGGACTGATTCTTGGTGGCAGTCATGCACCTAATTATAATGTTGCTGATTCGCTGGTGGGTGACCTCAGTGCCATCCTGATAGAGAACATCAATCCGCTGGTCAACTTAGTGCGTGTTCCCAAGAAGGAGACAGCCTTGCTGAGCGACTTCGAGGTTAAGCGTGAGCGCATAGCCCGTGAGGCGATGAACAAGAACGTCACCAACATCAGTGGCGTACCCTCATGGATGCTCTCTGTGCTGAATTGCATGATGGAGATGACAGGTAAGACGCATCTCGAAGAGGTATGGCCCAATATTGAGGTGTTCTTCCATGGTGGTGTGGCCTTCACGCCATACCGCAAACAGTATGAGCAGCTGATAACATCGCCCAACATGCACTATATGGAGACCTATAACGCCAGCGAGGGATTCTTCGGACTGCAGGACGACCCTGCCGACAAGGCCATGATGCTGATGTTGGACTATGGGGTCTTCTATGAGTTCCGACCCATGGACGGAGGCGACATTGTTCCTTTGTGGGGCGTCGAGACGGGTAAGAACTACGCGATGATCATCTCTACCAGCTGTGGATTGTGGCGCTACGAGATTGGTGACACCATCCAGTTTATGTCTACCAATCCTTATAAGTTTTTTATCTCTGGTCGTACGAAGCACTTTATCAATGCTTTTGGTGAGGAGCTGATAGTAGATAATGCTGAACAAGGACTGGCCTACGCCTGTGAACAGACTGGTGCAGAGGTCTTGGAGTACACTGCTGCTCCAGTGTTTATGGATGCTAACGCCAAGTGTCGCCATCAGTGGCTCATCGAATTTTCCAAGTCACCAAGTGACTTGGCACAATTCTCTGACCTGCTGGACAAGAAGCTGCAGGAAATCAACAGCGACTACGAAGCCAAGCGCTACAAGGATATCACGCTGCAACACCTTGAAATCGTTGTGGCTCGTCCTAATCTGTTTAATGACTGGCTGAAGCTGAAAGGCAAACTGGGTGGTCAGCACAAGGTGCCTCGTCTGAGCAATTCACGCGAACATATCGAACAGTTGTTGCAGTTGAACGTATGAAGAGACTACAAAATTGGCTATTGGCTATTAGCTGTTTGCTATTGGCTGTCGGTTGTGCCCGCATGGGTTCACCCGATGGCGGTTGGTATGACGACGACCCTCCCCGCATTCTCGGCAGTGCCCCTGCAGACAAAGCTACGGGAGTGAAGTCGAAAAAGGTGTCCATCTTTTTCGATGAGTTCATCAAACTGGCCGACCCCACGCAGAATGTCACCATCTCACCGCCTCAGTTAGAGATGCCTGAGATTGCCGCCAAGGGTAAGAAGATTGTGGTGCAGCTGAAAGACTCACTAAAACCCGATATGACGTATACCATCGACTTCAGCGATGCCATCAGCGACAACAACGAGGACAATCCGCTGGGCAACTATACGTTTACCTTCTCCACAGGCCAGCAGACCGACACCCTCGAGATGTCGGGTCATGTGCTCAGTGCCGAGAATCTGGACCCTGTGGCAGGCATACTCGTTGGCTTGTATAACGACTTGGCAGACTCTGCCTTCCGTACCAAACCCCTGTTGCGCGTAGCCCGCACTGACGCCAACGGACATTTCGTCATCAAAGGTATTGCCGATGGGGAATACCGCATCTATGCCTTGCAGGATCTTGACGGCAACTACATGTTTTCACAGAAGAGCGAGATGCTTGCCTTCTCGCACGACACCTACAGACCTACTGTCAAGCCCGATATCCGTCAGGACACCATCTGGCGCGACACCCTGCATATCGACAGCATCGCACAGGTGCACTATATGCACTACTATCCCGATGATGTCGTGCTGACAGCCTTCCAGGAGAAGCTGACAGACCGCTACCTGCTGAAGACGGAACGCAAGGATGCCGACCGCATACAGGTGTTCTTCAGCTATGGTCATGAGCAGTTGCCCGTCATCCACGGCCTCAACTTCAACAGCGACGACGCCTTTATCGTAGAGAGCAGTGCCAAGAAGGACTCTATTACCTACTGGCTGCGCGACACGCTGTTGGTCAACCAAGACACGCTGTCGTTTGAGATGACCTATCAGATGACAGACTCTTTAGGACAACTGGTTGCCAAGACAGACACCATCGAGGCGTTGGCAAAGACGCCTTATGCCAAGCGTCTGAAAACCCAGCAGAAGGAATACGAGACTTGGTTTAAGTTGCAAGAGAAGAAGCGTAAGCGTGAAGAGCCTTACGACAGCATCTATCCTGCCAAGCCCTTAGAGGTTAAGTTCAATGTTCAACAGGCGATGGACCCCAACCGTTCCATCCTGATTGAACTACCCACGCCACCAGCAATAGTGGATACGGCAGCCATCCATCTCTATACCAAGATCGATACGCTCTGGTATCGCGCCAACTACGAATTCCATCAAAAAGACAGTCTCTTGCGCAACTATGAGATGGTGGTCGACTGGCATACTGGCACAGAGTACAGCTTTGAGGTTGACAGTGCCGCCTTTGTAGACATCTACGGCAAAGCCAATAAGCCTTTCAAGCAAGGTCTCAAAGTGAAGACGCTTGACGACTATGCTACACTCTTCTTCGACATCAGCGGCTATGCTGACAGTGCAGACGTCGTCGTACAGCTAATCGACAAGAGCGACAAACTGGTGGCAACGAGCAAGATGGATGCCGACCATTCTGTCGCCTTCTACTATGTCAAACCTGGCACCTACTACGCTCGAGCCTTTATAGACCGCAACGGTAACGGCTTATGGGATACGGGCGAATACGATGCCGACCAACAGCCCGAAGCTGTCTACTACTTCTCCCGTGAGATAGAGACCAAGGCGAAGTTTGACATCACACTGACGTGGAACCTGGTGGAGAAACCACTCAACCAGCAGAAGCCGTCAGCACTCGTCAAGAAGAAATCGAGCAAGAAACAGCAGCGCAGAAACCGCAATGCCGATCGCGCTGCCAAGATGGGAATAGAATATATTAAGAAGTCATAAGATTACTTAGAAAAGAGATAGGAGATTACTACTATGAAACGCTTTATCGTATTATGGGTTTTCGCCATGACGTTCATGTCATCGTTTGCCCAGTGTGGTATTGAAAATAACGCTTTTAAGTCAGGTGAGTTTGTGGGCTACGACCTCTATTTCAACTGGAAGTTCGTATGGGTAAAGGTAGGTACTGCGTCCATGTCTACCGTACAGTCCAGTTTCAAAGGTCAGGATGCATTCCGCTGCAGCCTCATCACCCGCGGTAACAGTAAGCTGGACAACATGTTCGTCATGCGCGACACGCTGCTCAGCTACACCACAATGGACCTTGCCCCCCTCTACTTCCGCAAGGGAGCCCGCGAAGGCAAGCGCTACTATGTCGATGAACTCTGGTACACCTACCCTAAAGGCAACTGCCATCTCAAACAGCACGAAATCAACAGCCGTGGTGAGCACTACTGGAAGGAGTCGGAGTATAAAGACTGCATCTACGACATGATGAGTGTCTATCTGCGCGCCCGCAACTTTGACGCCAGCAAGCTGAAGGTTGGCGACAAGATACCCCTTCCTATTGCCGACGCCTCAAGCATTGCCAACTCGTGGCTGAAATACAATGGCATCACCAACGTAAAGATGAAGAACAGCGACACCAAGTTCCGTTGCCTGGTGTTCTCATTCATCGAGCGTGAGAATGGTAAGAACCATGAGCTCATCCGCTTCTACATCACGGATGACCAGAACCACCTGCCCGTACGTCTGGATATGTTCCTCTCGTTCGGCTCTGCCAAGGCTTACCTGACAGGCTACAAGGGCTTGCGCAACGAGATGACTTCCAAGGTGGAATAATCCATTTATTTGCTGAAAAAAAGGCTACCTTCGTAGCATGGAAGAAAACGAACTGTTTGAGGGACTGAAGGTCAGCGTGCTGGACGATGGTCTTCAGGTTGTGGAGCCCGACGTGCTGGTAGACATCTCTACCATTGCCGCCTGTTTCCAAGACTATGGGCATCATCCGCTGGCGCATCTCATCAATCGTCTGAAGCCCACGTCAAACACGGCGCCCATCCTGTTAGGTAACTTTGCAGGTACGGCGCTTGACCAGATTATCCACGACCCAGCGGCAGACTTCGGCGACATGCTTCGCACCTCGTTCAGCGAACAGGCTCTGCAGTTCTGCACCTGCGAGGACTTCAATCCTGCCAAGTTCAAGACGGATGCCTTGCACCAGGTGAACAACATCCGCGAGGCAGTAGACGTGTTGTTCGACGAATACGACCGCGACAAGGCATTGCTGGAACCCTCGTTTGTCTGCAAGGCACTGGGACTGCGTGGACGTGTCGACCTGATGACCAGCGACATGCGTCTGCTGGTGGAACAGAAGTCTGGCAAGAAATGGGTAGGCTTCAGAGAGGCCCACTATGTACAGGTACTACTTTATTATGGTGTGCTGCGCCATAACTTCCAGTTGGATGCCGACAGCGTGGACATCCGACTGCTCTACTCGAAATATCCAGCCAGCCAAGGACTGCTGGATGTAGCTAATAACGACACCTTGTTCCGCGAGGCCATCCATCTGCGCAACCTCATCGTCGCCATGGAAATGAAAATAGCCCGCGAGGGCTTTGCCTCCGTCTTGCCACTGCTGCAGCCCGACGTGCTGTTGCAGCGACAGGAGAAGTCCGAATTCTTCCATCGCTATGTACGTCCAGAGATAGAACGCACGCTGCAGCCCTTGCGCAGTCTTGCAGCCCCAGAGCTCGACTACATGGAGCGTATGGTGACGTTTGTCTTCAGAGA
>OMQN01000157.1 GCA_900313235.1 uncultured Prevotellaceae bacterium
GATTTGCGGACGAAAGTACAACGACTACGATGTGCGCACAATAGACGGGCAGCAAGTCCGCGCCTCTGAATACTACAAGGATAAGTTGACGCTCGTCATCTGCTGGGCCTCGTGGTGCTCGCCCTGCATCCGCGACGCTTGCGACATCATCCCCATCTACAACGAGTTCTGCAATCGTGGCCTGAACGTGTTCAGCCTCGCCCACGAATTTAAGACCACCGATGCCATGCGCAAGGCCGTCGAACGTCACGCCTTCCCCTGGCCCTGTCTCGTTGACCTTGACGATGAGTTCGGCGTATTCCGTAAGCACGGCACTCAAAACAGTGCCCTATTCCTCATCGACCGCGACGGCACCATCATCGCCGTACCCAACAGCGTAGAAGAACTGAAAGCAAAACTCAAAGAGATTTTCCCCGATAACAAATAAATTGAAATAAACATGAACAAGAAAACCATCATCACCATCCTGCTCGCCCTCGTAGCAGTGGCAGGGCTGGCGCAGAAGGTCTGGAACAATCCGGGGTACCATAACGAACCGCACGGGTTCCAGTTTGATGTTAACGAAGTGGAGTTCCGACCTGACGAGACTGTACTGCACATCACCGTCAGGAACCATCCTAACGCCAAGTTCTCCTTCGGGAAATGCACCGTGCTGAAGACGGAGGACGGGCAGTCCTACCCCATCATCAGCGCAAAGAAGACACGCGATGGTGAGACCGACCTTGCACTTGACACGCATATCCCCATTCCTGAATCTGGCAAGACAGACGTGGCGCTTCATTTCCAGCCGTTGCCTCAAGACGTCAGACAGTTTGACCTTGTCGAAGGCTATGCCCGTAACTTCTTTAAAATATGGGACATCACCGACCCTGCCTACAAGCAGCAGGCGCAGCTCTTCAACAGCAGTTGGCGCAACGTAGAAACTGGCGAATGGGCCCTCAGTCTCTTCAATGATTATGCTGTATATAATAAGGTGTGGCAGTACGAGAAGAAGTCAGACAAGAAGATTGTGCTGTCCGCTGGCAATGACAAGATAGCCATCTCTATCGGCAAAGAGAAGGAAGGCAAGCGCGTATTTGCTTTTGACGGCAAGAAACTGACGCTCTCTGCTATTACCGCCAGCACCATTACCGACTATCCAACAGCCGACGAGACTTCCTTTAATACCGAATTGAAAGAGGGTAATGCCGTCGTAAGCGGTTGGCTGAGATACCCAAAAGAGATGCTCCAGAGCAGTCTGACAGTCGAGGCTTCGCTTGGTAACGTCGCTACCGATGACTATACTCATCACTCCACTAAGGCCGACTCTTTGGGCCGCTTCGAGTTGAATGTTCCGCTCGTTGGTACACAGGGAGTCTCCCTGCTCATACGAAATGGTCAGAATGAGCCTATTGACGGCGTCAGCGTTGTATTGACGCCAGGCGAGAAGTATTTCATGCTGAAAGACTACAAGTCGTCGCAGACGCTGTTCATGGGTGATGACGCCCGACTGCAGAACGAGTTGCAGTCAGAGAGTCCAAGCGTGGGATATGTCGGTTTCATTGATAACCCGGTGAGCGATGACTCCGTAAGCGTCATGGCAAAGAAGTGGATACACAGCTATGAGCAATGCATGACGGAGGACAAGGACTTCCTAACTCAGCACCCCAACATGAGCAAACGCTTTCGTGACTATATCCGTGAGAGCCAACGCATAAACGTCTGTTCCCAGCTATTGATGATGCACTATGACACCTATACCCGCTTGTTGCCTGCCGACGTGATGGAGTGGGTAGAAGAGCACTCTGCTGTTGACACTTCACTGCCCGTCAATCTCATTAGCGGAATGGCATCGATGCTGAGATACAAGCGCGAATGTTATACTTGGGCCGACCCACGAATCAATCTGCTGTGGGGAAGGGTCTCCGTCCTGCCTTGGCTTGAGTCGAAAGGTATGCTTCGTCTTAGCGAGGAAGACCATGTCGCCATCGGCCAGGTTGAGCAGATGAACAGGGTAATCTTCGCTTTTTATACTCAGATAAATGACCGCAGCGTGCTCAATGACTCCATCCGTGGTGTTGTGGAGAAATACGCGGAGTATGTCGATGTGGTCAATAAAATCCAAGAGAGTGCTGACTACCAGGAGGCACTGAACACGCTGTGCGTTAGCGGTGAGCAGGGTATTGCCAACGCCATCATCGACTCGCTTTGCACCGACCCGCTCGTCAACGCCATACACCACACGCAGATACTCAACGAGTATATTGAACATGAGAGATGTGCACTACCAGAGGAACTGGAACCTTACATCGCACTCATCAAGGAACCGTTCTTCAAGGATGTCATCACCAAGAAGAACGACTACTACAAGCAACTGATGAGGGAAAAGGAAGAGGCAGTGAATCGTGTCATCCATCCCTCATCGGATGTGGAGGGACTCACCGACGGCAAGGCTATCATCGACAAGATAGTCGAGCCCTATCGGGGTAAGATAGTGTATCTTGACATCTGGGGCACCTGGTGTTCACCGTGCAAACGCAAGTTGAGCGAGTCGCACAAACTAAAGGCCGAGCTCAAGGACTACGACATCGTGTATCTCTACTTAGCCAACCGTTCGCCTGAGAAGTCGTGGAAGAACGTCATCGCTGAGTACAATCTCACGGAGCCTAATTGCGTTCACTACAACCTGCCCGCCGACCAGCAGCATGCGGTTGAGCAGTATGTCGGGCTGACAGGTTATCCCACCTATCGCCTCTTCGACAAGCAAGGCCGTATGCATCACCTCAATTGGCTCGACGACGAGAACCTGTCTGAGTTCAAGAAGAAACTTGATGCGCTGGATAAATAATTGGGAATGAAATAGAAACGAACAATGAACAAGCACGCTCAACCTATGGTCGCTTGCACGGCAAGAACCATCATCACCATCCTGTTCGCACTCGCTGCAATGGCGGGGCAGGCGCAAACGAAGGTCAAAGGTCACGTCGTTAATGAGCGAGGCGAGACAGTAGAATACGTCAGCATTGGCATCGAAGAGGATAGCGTGGGCGTTATCTCCGATGCACAGGGACATTTCGCGCT
>OMQN01000114.1 GCA_900313235.1 uncultured Prevotellaceae bacterium
TGAAGGTGGCCATGACGTTCTTCCTCACCATGCCGGGCGTGCCACTCATCTACTATGGCGACGAGATCGGCATGCGCTACCAGGAGGGTCTGCCGAGCAAGGAGGGCAGCAACGACCGCGGTGGCTCGCGCACACCGATGCAGTGGCTGCCGGGGCCCACGGCGGGCTTCTCCTCCTGTGAGCCGGCACAGCTCTACCTGCCTGTGGCCACCGATGGCGGACGCCTCACCGTAGCCGCGGAGGAAAACGACCCGCAGTCGCTGCTCCGTTACACTCAGGCGCTCATCGCCCTACGACAGCACACGCCCGCACTGGCCAACGATGGCGATTGGCAACTCGTCAGCGACGTCAACCGTCCCTACCCGATGGTCTACCGACGGACCACTGGCACCCAGCAGGTCATCGTGGCTCTGAACCCGTCGGGACGCAAGGTCTCGGCGCCGTTGGCCGTCGAGGGCCAGCCCCGTGAGCTCCTCCGCACAGGGCGCTGTCGTCTCGGCCATGACCGTCTTGTCCTCGGACCTTGTTCCGCCGTCGTCATCGCCGTCAGCTTCTGACACGGTTGGCTGAGGGGCTCTCCCCCAGCCTGCCTGATGCTCACGCAGGACAACTGATGACGTAAACAGATTATCATGCCCAAGGGTCTTATCGCAACGCGATACCCCCTCGGTCGTGATTCTCCCTCAGGCTGCCTCAAAACCCGCATGGTTCGATCTGCCACATTTGCGCTTTTTCCCTATCATATGATGATTTTGTTTCGCGTAGCGAAAAGGATTTTTACCTGAATATTTCACGATGATAATAAAAAGTGTGAGGAATTTAACGCTATCCCTTTGGCTATCAAAGGGAAAAGCGTTAAATTTGTAGTGTCCAATTACAAAAACTCCTCATATGGGCAAAATTAAGCATTTTATTGATTCCGACCAAGCAAATGAGACAAAAATTTGCCTCCCAACTGTTAATAATCTTCCCGTAGAGGCAAACGTCGGCAAGGCGTGCCTCTCCTCTTTCGGTGGCCTGGCCATTCTCAAGGGCGAGGAACAGCACCTGGCGCTGGCATCCCAGCTGGCCTCCTGCGTCACGGACAAGCGCAATCCGCTGCTCATTCACCACACGCTGGAGGAAATCATTATGACGCGTATATTCCAAATATGCCTCGGCTACGAGGATGTCAACGACTGCGACCGCATGCGTAAGGACCCGATGATGCAGCTGGCGGTCAACTCCGGCGAGCTGGACAAGGACCTGTGCTCCTCGGCGACGATGTGCCGCTTCGAGAACATGGTGAGCGAGGAGGATTTGCTGGCCATTCAGGAGATGTTTGTCACGATGTTCGTCCTTTCCTATAATGGCAAGACGCCGAAGAAGATCATCCTGGACTGCGATGACACAAACGTCGACACATACGGCGTGCAGGAGCTCACGCTGTTCAACAGCTACTACGACAGTTATTGCTACATGCCTCTGCTCGTCTTCGAGGGCTTCAGTGGCAAGATGATTCTCCCGCTGCTCAAGCCGGGGCGCCGCAACAAGACGGCCAACATCTGTGACACGCTCAAATGGCTCGTTGCCTGCCTGCGTCAGTCCTGGCCCGAGACGGAGATTATCGTCCGCGGCGACAGCCACTTCTGCTCGCATGAGTTTATGGACTGGGTGATGTCGACCAAACAGTACCGGCTGTACTACATCACCGGGCTGGCCAGCAACAACGTCCTCAACACTAACCCTGTCGTCGTTAATCTGAGCAAGAAGGTGAAAGAGGATTACGAAAAGGCGAAGCAACCCGTAAAGAGATATAGTGGTTTGATGTATCGGGCCAACACCTGGACCTATTATCAGTTTGTTGCCGTCAAGGCAGAGATCACGGAGAAGGGTGAACTGAACATCAGGTTCATCGTCACTAACATGGGCGGCCGGTTTTATCCCCAGACGCTCTATGAATATTGGTACTGCAAGCGCGGTGGCGACGAGTTGTACATACGCCAGTTCAAGGAGGCTGTCAACGGCGACCGACTCTCGTGCCACACCTTCAAGGCTAACCGCCTGAGAATCTTCCTCTATGCCGCAGCGTACGTCCTGCTCCATTCCGTCCGTGAACGTGTACTGAAGGGCACTTCCATGGAGAAGGCCACGCTGCTCCGCATGCGCGAGCAGCTTCTCCTCGTGGCCGTCTGCGTGAGAGTGCTCAAGACAAAGGTTATCCTTGACTACCCAAAGCACGTGCCGCGAAGGCAGGAACTCTGTCACGCGCTCGAGTTTTACCAAACTGTTGCCTAAGGCCATTGCCATACAACTATTCTTTTTCATCCTACAAGCCAGCCACGGGCATCTGTCCGAGGCAGGGCAGTTGTGGTTCATGAGAGGCCATCAAAGCAAAACTGCCCGCCAGAGACATTTTTGGCTTTGCGCTAATTTAAAAATGACCCCCTACGGCTGCAATGATTTGTCATAAAATGAGAAAACTGCCTTAGCGGGAGTATGCCACTCATCTATTAGAGGCTTTTTGCCGAGGGTATGAAATATGCAGGTTAGATGCCTCATCATACTTCAATTGTGCATAACTATTTCTTTGAATAGGGTGAGTAGAATTATATCCGCCCCATCCATAATAGGTGCCTGCACTGAAAGCGTCACGAGCACACTCTGGAATCTTATCATCTTTACCATTTAGGATGTAAACATCCAGGAATTGTTCGTCGAGGGCAAAACAGTTGGTTCCAACATATTCCAGATGTGGAGGAAGCGTACAAGAGTACTGTCCTGGAACGGCTTTACCATCAGCGTTATTGTAGTTACCATACTTTATAGTATCCCCACGACCGTCACCATTGGCATCAATAGCGGTGGTATAAACACTAACTAATTGGTTATTATATCCCAGCGCTCCCTCCTCCAGACGAGTGTAATTGCCCGGGACACAAATTGCTTTAAGTGACTTTACGTTATATAAACAATAATGTGGTAAGACACTCTGTTCCTTTGCAACGGGCAGGTCAATGTACTTCAAATAGGTCTTCCAGTTTGCCCCTGCACCATAATAGGTAGCACCTGTAGTCGTTGTTGCCTGATCACTGCCACTGATAGTCATATCAGAAGCTGTGGGGAAGTAAGCGTTCTTCAGGTTAGCGCCTGCGATATTGATATTCAGAGTACCGAAAGAGCCATTGATATCCTGCTTGTTCAGATAGCCTGAGAAAAGAATAGAGTCTACAGGGAGATTGCCTTCCTTATTATCAGGCCACTTGTTAGCATCACCTGTAATATTAGAGGAGAAGTTACGAATCATGTAGTTGAGCATCTCTACATGGCTGAAATCATGATCTCTAGTACCATTTATTAAGTATGGCATATCTGTGTCCAGCTCAGCGCTCGTAGAATGAGCCTCAAAGAGTCCACGGAGCTTTGTCTTATCTTTAGGGTCTTCGACCGTGCGATATGCACCAACACCAAGGAGGTTCTTGCAACCAGAGAAAGAGAAATTCTTATAGCTCGTAGCTGCAATGCCCTTTGCCTCATCAACGTTTGAGCCCATGTTCGCATCATTGTTGGAAGTATCCTTATAGGTAGACTTCTTTGCAGAGCCGCTGGGCAGAACGAGATATTTAATGTAATTGTTTTTCAGACTCTTGAGTTTACCTGTAGTTCCTACCCAATTACACTCCAGAAGGTTCAGGCAAGGGTTGGAAACAAAATTCAAGAAATCCTCCACATCCTGATCACCTACAGTTCCATGAATATTGCAATAGCGTGCTTTATCTAAGGCATCATCATAATATTCTGCTGTCTTAGCTAAAGAACCTTCACCATTCAGATTGGTAATATGAAGGGTAGACTCCCCAGATGCTGGCTTATTGGCTTCCATACCCTCAAGTACATTCAAGGATCCATGAGCCGTGATCGGGAAGTTAACCCATGTGCTGTTCCTGAGAATTAGACGCTGTATATGAGCGAATTTAACATCGTTACCATTACTATCTTTACCAAAACTGCTGTTGTTGACAGATTCAGTAGTACCATCAAGCACCAAGTTGCTGATGCCATCATAGTCAAGATAGATAAGCTTTGACAAGATGCTACTTGTCGTATGGACTAACAAGTTCTTTGTCACATCTTTCTTTACAAATGCTGCACCTGCCTCCAGATATTCTTGGGCGTCCCTGATGACCCGAACCTCCAGATTATAATAAGGTTGTGTAGCATCCTCGGTGAAATCGATATTCTTCTTGGGAGTATACCAATAGATGTTTCCACCATTGTTAACGGTGCTTGCCCAAGTGAGTTTCTCTGCCGATGTCATGACAGTACCATCATCCTTTTTAATGGTATTCGGGAGCACAAAACTGGCGTTGAGATCCCAAGTCCCTGTACCATAGGATGTCTTGAGCGCGGACAGAGTAATGCCCGTCACTGGAGAGAAATCAAGTGCTGAGAAATAGTTGGTTTTACTATTAGCACTATATTTGATAAGACTTGCCATTTGGTCAGCGCTCAAAACCATAGGCTCACCATCGCCCTGAACGAACTTCACGGCGGTGCAACCCATAGACTTGGCTTGTGCCTCAACTTCTTCGACAAAAGGTTTGGTTGTAGTTACCTCTTTTGTCTCAATATATGTAGAGCCTGGCTCTGTAGAAAAATAAGTAGCATTATCTTCAATGAGCTTATTACTATAAGAGGATGCATCATACCAGAAATACAATTGGCTTGGGTCGTAGAGATCACCCGCATTTACTGCGTCAACCCAATTTGGATTCGTTGCTACATGGCCTTTCTTGATTACAGTAGCACCTGCTGCTGTGAAGACAGTAGCCGTAGAAGTTGAAGTGATGTTGTAAGTTGTCAGGTCACCCGTAGCGGTAACAACAAGTGTATTACCGTCAGTAGTAAGCTCAGCACTTGGCGTCTGCGCGGCTATCTGCCCCCCCCGGCAACAAATGCCAGTGCGAGGACGATCACCCGTGAGAGGGCGCTGAAAGAAGCGTACGCATGGGTTAGCGCCGTCCTTGTTTGCATAAATTTGTTCATGTTATCTTAATAGTTTTGTTGATTTATCTAGATGATGCTGTAATCTGTCTGTTGTAGTAAGCGCTGCAATCTCGTAGCGAATGTAGTTAGCACTGCAATTTGGATGCAAAGTTAGGAAATAATATAATAACCTGCAAGCCTTTTTGGGAAAAATAGATGCAGGGAACGAAATATACACCATTTGGCAACATTCTATCCACCTTTTCATGAGATGACCTGCTTGCGCAGTCCGGCGATGACGCGGTGCACATCGTTGCGCACCGACTGCACGTTGATGCCGAGCATCCGGGCAATGTCGGACGACGGTAGCTCCTGCACGTAGCGCAGGTAGATGATTTCTTTCTGATGGGGCGTGAGCGTCATCAGCGCACGGTTGACGCGCAGGCGTCTGCGCAGCATGTCGTCATCGGGGCTATAGTCATCCATGGCCTCCATGATGCTCTCTTCCGCCTGCTTCCGCAGGGTGTCGCTCTCGTCGAAGGAGCACAGCCGCTCTTTGGAGAGGTTGTCGAGGAGGTTGTTGCGAAAGGCGTGGAGCAGGTAGGCCTTCACATTCTCGACCTCGGGCAGGCTGTCGTGGCGTTTGATGATGCGCACGAAGAGGTCCTGAATGATGTCTTTCACCTGTTCTCTGTCGGGCGTGAACTTCATGCCGTATGCCAACAAACTGTCGGCATACAGGTTGTATAGTTCCTCGAAGGCGCTCTCGTCGCCCTCGCGCACCTGACTCCATAGCATTTTCTCAGTAAGAAACCTCATGACCTGCTACTATTCATAAACATAGCAGTGGCAAAGTTAGGAAATTTTTCTTTCCCAACCAATTCTCTGAACCAAAAAACATAGCCATTGTCATACAAATGTAACAAACCTAAATTCCGCAGCACTTTAGTTTAACTTTCTTTATAAGTACCTGAGCAACAAAAAGTTGCTCAGGATTTTGCCATGTCAGATTTTTCACTTACCTTACTTAGTGCTGCAAATCAAGACAAGCAAAATCATCCATGACATGGCAAAGGTACAACAAAAATCTGAGAAAATAACCGCTTTTGGCGGAATATTTTTCGTTTTGGACAAATTCGACTCTATTCTGTCCTCTGTGATAGACTCCCATCTGGGACTTCGTAGCACGCTGACAGGTTATCAGTATAGCGAGATTATACGGGCCATCTTCTCCGTGTTCTGCTGCGGCGGCGACTGCATGGAAGACCTCAACCTATATCTGAAGGACGTGCTTACCGAGCGTCCGCATACCCGTGTCCCAAGCGCGGACACAGTGCTGCGTGGCATAGAGGAACTGGCAACGGAGAACATATCGTATACAGCGGAAAAGACCGGCAACGTCTATGACTTCAATACGGCGGAGAAACTCAACCAGCTGCTCATCAAGTTGCTGCTGGCAACGGGACAGCTTACGGAGGGTGGAGCGTACGACGTTGATTTCGACCACCAGTTCCTTGAGGCGGACAAGTATGACAGCAAGCGGACCTACAAGGGCTTTGACGGCTACAGCCCTGGCGTGTTCACCATCGGCGGGCTGATTGTCTATCTGGAGAATCGCGACGGCAACTGTAACGTGCGCTTCAAGCAGGCAGAGACTCACCGCCGTTTCTTCGAGATGATGAGCTCGTTCGGCATTCATGTCAGGAGTTTCCGTGCCGACTGCGGCTCCTATAGCGAGGACATCGTGAAGGTGGTCATGGAGCATACGGAAAAGTTCTACATCCGTGCCGAGCGATATGCAGGCCTGTACGAGAAAGTCAAGCGGCAGACGGGCTGGACCACCGTGGAGATTGGTTTCCAACGCTATGACGTACAATCCTTCCCCTTCGAGAGTTTCGAGGACGTGAAGCACTGCCGTCTCGTCGTACAGCGGTGACCTCTTCGACGGCGAGTATACATACCGCTGCATACTGACCAACGACTGGGACATGACCGACGAGGAAATCATACTGCACTACAACAAGCGGGGCGCAGCAGAACAGGTCTTTGACCGCCAGAACAACGATTTCGGATGGGCACATCTACCAAAGTCCTTCATGAACCAGAACACCGTCTTCCTGCTTATTACAGCCATGGCAGCAAATTTCTACCGATACATCGTGGCTTTGCCCCTCATGGCTGTCCTCTTTGGAATCAAGGCTACAGACAGAGTCAAGAGTTTCCTGTTCAGATTCATCGCTGTGCCTGCCAAGTGGATTAAAACGGCAAGACAATACAAACTCAACATCTACTCCCCAAAACCATACAACCAAATTTGGGAGCACGGATAGATTAACACTCTTCGGTGATGCTTAGGTCAAAGCCTCTCGACCTTACGGGGTAAGGGGAAGGTGTCTGCATACAAGTAATGTCAAGCGTTTCTAAGCCCAGAGTCAGACAGAATCGTCACAAGCAAGGGCTAAATCAGACACTCGAAAAAATATCTGCGGATTTTAGG
>OMQN01000111.1:0-5732 GCA_900313235.1 uncultured Prevotellaceae bacterium
CGGCATGGTGGTCAAGGCCACCGTCGTACTCGGCAAGGAGTGGAAGGACAAGGCCGGCGACGACCTCGTGAAGGAACTGCAGCAGCACGTCAAGAAGGAGACTGCTCCCTACAAATACCCCCGCATCGTGGAATTTGTCGACGAACTGCCCAAAACCATCTCAGGTAAGATTCGCCGCGTGGAAATTCGCCAGAAAGATGCTGAGAAGTAAAGAGTGAAGAATTTGCTATCGCTATATTTGCAATATGAAGAAACGGATTGTTGTTAAGGTTGGATCCAACGCACTGACGCGTCCTGACGGGCGACTCGACGTGACGCGCATGTCAGCACTGGTCGACCAGATAGCCTGGCTGCGCCAGCGGGACATCGAGGTCATCCTCGTGTCGTCTGGTGCTGTAGCCTGCGGACGCCGCGAACTGGACATCAGCCACGAGTTGGACTCCGTAGAGCAGCGCCAGCTGTTCTCGGCCATGGGTCAGGCCAAGCTCATCGGACTGTATTACGACCTGTTCCGCGAGTACCACATCCACGTCGGTCAGGTGCTCACCATGAAGGAGAACTTCGAGCCCGGCGAGCAGTACCGCAACCAGCAGGCCTGTATGCGGGTGATGCTGGAGAACAGCGTGCTACCCATCGTCAACGAGAACGACACCGTCAGCGTCACCGAGCTGATGTTCACCGATAACGACGAACTCTCGGGGCTCATCGCCCAGATGATGCAGGCCGACACGCTCGTTCTTTTGTCGAACATCGACGGCATCTTCACCGGCAATCCCAGCGACCCGCAGTCGCAGCTCATCAAGGAGGTACTGCCCGGCACCGACCTTTCTGACTATATCCAGACTGAGAAGAGCTCTGCCGGTCGTGGCGGCATGCAGTCTAAGTATGCCACCGCCGTCCGCGTCCAGCAGGCAGGCATCCGCGTCATCATTGCCAACGGCAAGCGCGACAACATCCTCATCGACTTAGTGCAGAACAAACAGAATGTACCCCATACAGAATTTAAACCCAACAATGGAACTAATTGATACATTCAAGCGAGTGAAGTCAGCGAGCAAGAGTCTTGCCCTATTGACTGACCAGCAGCGTAACGAGATTTTGCAGGCTGTGGCTGACGCCATCATCGACCAGCAGGACCGCATCCTGGCCGCCAACGCTGGAGACTTGGCCAAGATGGACCCGAAGAACCCGCTCTACGACCGTCTGCAGCTGACCCACAAGCGACTGGCTGACATCGCCGGCGACATGCGCAACGTGGCAAGCCTGCCATCGCCATTAGGACACGTCACCAAGGAGAAGACACTGCCCAACGGACTGCGCCTCTGCCGTGTAAGCGTGCCCTTCGGCGTCATCGGCATGATTTACGAGGCTCGTCCCAACGTGACCTACGACGTCTTCTCGCTCTGCTTCAAGAGCGGCAACGCCTGTGTGCTGAAGGGAGGAAGCAATGCCGACCTCTCTAACCAGGCATCGGTAGAACTGATCCATGAGGTACTGCAGCGCTTTGGTGTCAACCCCGACGTGGTCACCCTGCTGCCCGCCACTCATGAGGCCACTGGCGAAATGTTGAATGCCGTAGGTTACATAGACCTGTGCATACCCCGTGGCGGTCGTCGTCTGATAGACTTTGTCCGCGACACGGCACGCATCCCCGTCATCGAGACTGGGGCAGGTGTAGTACACACATACTTCGACAAAGACGGCGACCTGGAGATGGGCAAGGCCATCATCTGCAATGCCAAAACCCGTCGTGTCAGCGTCTGCAACGCCCTCGACACGCTGCTCGTCCACAAGGACCGTGAGGCCGACATCCCCCAACTGCTGGCTCCGATGCAGGGGAAGGTAACGTTCTACTATAACGACGAAAGTTTGTACGACACGGAGTTCATGGACTACAAGATGAATGTCGTCATTGTATCGTCGCTCGACGAGGCACTGGGCCACATCGACCAGCACGGCAGCGGACATAGCGAGGCTATCATCACGCAGAACGAGCAGACTGCACGTCAGTTCCAGCAGCATGTCGATGCCGCCTGCGTCTATTGGAATGCGCCCACCTCGTTTACCGACGGTGCACAGTTTGGACTGGGAGCGGAGATTGGCATCAGCACGCAGAAGCTGGGCCCCCGCGGTCCGATGGCCCTAGAGGAAATTACCACCTACAAGTGGATTATCGAGGGCGAAGGACAAGTGAGGAGTTAAGAGTTAAGAATTAAGAGTTATATTATGCATACCTTTATAAATGTAGAAGACCTGGGGCCGCTGGATAAAGCCATGGCCGAGGCATTTGAGATTAAGAACGACCGTTTCAAGTATCAGCATCTGGGTAAGAACAAAACCCTGATGATGATATTCTTTAATAATAGTCTACGCACCCGTCTGTCTACCCAGAAGGCTGCCATGAACCTGGGTATGAACGTCATCGTACTCGACGTCAATGCCGGTGCATGGAAACTGGAGACTGAGCGTGGCGTCATCATGGATGGCGACAAGAGCGAGCACCTGCTGGAGGCCATCCCCGTAATGGGCTGTTACTGCGACATGATTGGCGTGCGTAGCTTCGCTGGTCTGACAAACCGCGAGTACGACTATGCCGAGACCGTGCTGCACCAGTTCATCAAGTACAGTGGCAAGCCCGTTTTCGCCATGGAGACAGCCACCGTACACCCTCTGCAGGCCTTTGCCGACCTCATTACCATTGAGGAAAGCTGGAAAGCTAATGTGGGCAGCGGTTCCCCCGCTGCAAAGCCCAAAGTCGTCCTCACTTGGGCGCCTCATTGCCGCGCTCTGCCACAGGCCGTGCCTAACAGCTTTGCCCAGTGGATGAACGCTGCCGAGGATATAGACCTCGTCATCACACACCCCAAGGGCTACGAGCTCGACCCGAAGTTTGTGGGTAATGCCCGTGTAGAGTACGACCAGAAGAAAGCTTTCGAAGGCGCCGACTTCATCTACGCCAAGAACTGGTCGAACCCTGGCGTGACCAATCCTGCCGACTATGGCAAGATAACCTGCGAGGACCGTTCGTGGACGGTAGATACCGAACACATGTCGTGGACCAACAACGGCAAGTTCATGCACTGTCTGCCCGTACGCCGCAACCTCATCGTAACAGACGAAGTCATTGAGTCTCCCAACTCCTTGGTTATACCTGAAGCTGCCAACCGTGAGATTAGCTGCTCTGTCGTCATCAAGCGCATGCTGGAAGCACTCAATTGCTAACAGCTAATAGCCAACAGCCATGATATCATTTGAATGCGACTATAACAATGGGGCACATCACAAGGTGTTGGAAAGCCTCATAAAGTATAATAATGAGAAGCCCACGCCCTATGGCTTTGACGCGTTCTCTGAGCGTGCCAAGGGGCGCATCCGTGAGGCTATCGGGATGCCCGATGCCCAGATATTCTTCCTGACGGGCGGCACACAGACCAATGCCACCACCATCGACTCCATGCTCTATCAGTATGAGGGTGTCATCTGTGTGGATACAGGTCATATCAACGTCCATGAGGCCGGTGCCGTAGAGTTCACCGAGCACAAGATCATCACGCTGCCTGGCGAACAGGGAAAGATGAATGCCAAGACGCTCGACAAGTATCTGGACGACTTCATGCACGACGGCAACAATGCCCATGCAGTATTCCCCGGACTGGTGTACATCACCTTCCCCACGGAGTTGGGTACGCTGTATACGGCCCAGGAGCTGGACAATATCTATAAGGTATGCCAGCACTACAACATACCTCTTTATATAGATGGTGCTCGACTGGGCTACGGTCTGATGGCCGAGGGGTGCGACATCACCCTGCCCTACCTGGCCCGCCACTGTGACGTCTTCTACATTGGTGGCACGAAGATTGGCGCCCTCTGCGGTGAGGCTGTCGTCTTCACCAACCGTCAGGCCCACAAGCACTTCTTCTCCATCCAGAAGCAACATGGTGCCGTTATTGCCAAGGGAGCACTGATAGGTCTGCAGTTTAATGCGCTGTTTACGGACAATCTGTATTTCGAGCTGTCGCGCCACGCCATCGACATGGCTATGCGCATGAAGAAGATTTTCCAGCAGAAGGGCTGCGAGTTCTTCATTGACTCGCCCACCAACCAGCAGTTTGTTATCCTGCCCAACGAAACCGTGGAACGACTGTCTAAGGATATCGAGTTCACACACTGGGGCAAGGCCGATCTGCACCATACCATCTGCCGCTTTGTCACCAGCTGGGCAACGACAGCAGAGGAACTGGACGAACTGGAACGTCTGCTGTAAAGGAGGCGTTCCGATGCTGCAAAACATATTAATTTGGCACCAAAACAAATATTTTTGCACAAAACTGCACGAATTCAAAAAAATTGCAGTACCTTTGCACCCGCTTACTAAAAAAAACGCAAGCACCACTCTGCACCACAGGTCAGAGATTCGGGATGTAGCGCAGTTGGTAGCGCACTACGTTCGGGACGTAGGGGTCGGGCGTTCGAGTCGCCTCATCCCGACAAAGACAGCTTTTTCGGCTGTCTTTTTGTTTTTTATAAGTTTTCTCTTGGTTTTTTGCTCACTAATTCGTACCTTTGCAGGCTGAAACAAAATAAAACATCATGAATTATCTTGATAGAAACGAATTTAATTTCGAACCAAGCCAGAAGGTCATTGATGCCGTAAAGAGCTTTGACCCTAAGGAGTTATGCTTCTACACCCGCATTTATGACCAGGGCAAGAAGAGTGTCATCTCTGTTCGCGTCAGCGAGATTTACGGTGTTCCCGAAGAGCAGGTGCTGCTGGCTTATGGCGGCGAAGACATTCTGAAGAATGCCATACACTATTTCCTGAGCAAGGGTGACAACAAAAAGATTCTCATCCCTGAGTTCTCGTGGTGGTACTACAACCGTGTAGCCAGCGAGTGCGATGGTGAGTTTGAGATGTACCCCCTGTACGAGCAGGAGGACACCTTCGCCTACCATGTTGACGAGGTCATCGAATACACCAACCGCATCCATCCCCGCATGCTGCTGTTGGCATCGCCCAACAACCCCACGGGTAACAGTCTGACTCCCGAGGAGATTGGTCGCATCATGGAGAACATCCCCAGCGACACGATGGTACTGGTTGACGAGGCATACGCCAGCTTCATCTCTACGGACACCGACTATATCGCTCCGTTGGTGAACAAGTACAACAACTTGATTATCTCGCGTACCTTGTCTAAGTTCTATGGTCTGCCCGGCTTGCGCTGTGGCTTCGGCTTCATTGGCAAGGGTCACGACCAGTTCCTGAGCTACATCAACAAGTATCTGGGCTACAACCGTTTCTCAGAAGCTGTGGCACTGGCAGCACTGGAAAGCGACGAGCACTATCGCCACGTGGCCGACGACATGGAATGGGGTCGCCAGTTGTATAAGAAGGAGTTGGGCAACCTGCCTGGCTTCAAGGTGTACAAGTCTGTAGCCAACTTCATCCTCATCAAGTATCCTATCGCCATCAAGGAGGCGCTGATGGAAGCCCTCAAGGTACAGGACTACAAGATTAAGTTCATGGGCGACAAGGGTCTGGAGGAGTGCCTGCGCATCACACTAGGCCGCAAGGAACAGACACAGGTTGTCTGCGATACCATCAAGAAGTGTTACGAAGCTTACAAGAAATGAACGAAGGGTATAAAGCAACACTAAAATCATCAGAGACGGAAGACTGGCTTGACCTCCATGTCATCCGTCCTTTCTGTTATTATTGTGCACTGGCT
>OMQN01000111.1:5737-8135 GCA_900313235.1 uncultured Prevotellaceae bacterium
CAGTGCTATCTTCTTTGGCTGCGGCAGTTTCTACTATAGCGGTACGTGGGGCTTGATGATGAACATCATCGCCATCGTGCTGCTGATGATTGCCGACATTCTGGACTGTACCGACGGTCAGTTGGCCCGTCTGTCAGGCAAGAAGAGCCGTATCGGCCGCATTCTCGATGGTGTGGCAGGTTTCGCATGGTTCATTCCCATCTACCATGTGCTGGTATACCGTTTCTACCTGCACCACGACATTGAGTTTGGATGGCTGGGGATTGAGAACACGCAGGAGAATACGCTAATAGCCACCGCCGTGGTCTATGTCCTTGGCCTGATATCAGGTATTGCCGGTCTGGCAGGTCAGCAGCGTCTGGCCGACTACTATATCCAGATACACCTCTTCTTCCTGAAGGGTGAGAAGGGTTCTGAGCTCGACAACTCCGTGCGCCAGCAGGAGATCTACGACCAGATGACGCCAGAGAACAGCAGCTGGGGTGAGCGTTACTTCCAAAAGTCATACATAGACTACACGAAGAAGCAGGAAGGTGTGACACCACAGTTCCAGCGTCTGATGCAGAAGCTGCGCGACAGGTTTGGTGCCACAGAATATATCCCGGAAAGCGTGCGCAAGGAGTTTCATGATGCCTCGCTGCCCGTTATCTTCTGGAATGGTCTACTGACCTTCAACTTCCGCTCTTTCTGGCTGTTCCTGTTCTGTCTGCTTGACATCCCCGCCATGAACTTCGTCTGGGAGATAGTGGGCATGGGACTGCTTTACTGCTATGTGAACCATCGTCACGAATCATTCTGTAAGAAGATTGCCGATGGCTTGGACTAAGCAGCGACTGAACAACCTCTTTTTCTTCCTTGGCTGTGCAGCATGCGTAGTCATGCTGTTCACCTTTGACGTCAGTTTCGTTGAACTGTGGCAGCACATCTGCCATGCCGGCTACTGGCTGATACCCATCATCGGTATCTGGATAGTGGTCTATGGCCTCAACGCCTTTGCTTGGCAAGCCATTATCAAAGGTAATTGCAAAGAGGACCAAAAGCTACCCAGCTTCTGGCGTATCTACCGACTGACCATCACAGGCTACGCCCTAAACTACGCCACCCCAGTGGGTGGACTGGGCGGTGAGCCCTACCGCATCATGGAACTGTCGAAGGACATCGACAACCAGCATGCCACGAGCAGTGTCATCCTCTATGCCATGATGCACTTCTTTGCCCACTTCTGGTTCTGGTTCATCAGCATCTTCATCTATTTGGCATTGGTACTTGTTGGCGACATGCCTATGACTACCGCCATAGCCATCGTACTGGGCACCATCATCCTGTTCTGTCTGGTGGCATTCTACATCTTCTCGCGCGGCTACCGCCACGGACTGGTGGTCTATGTGCTGGGACTGATAGGCAAGATACCTTTCCTGAAAGGCTGGAGCCGTCGCTTCCGTGGCAAGCATGCAGAGGCACTGCGCAACATCGACGCACAGATATCGGCCCTCTATTCACAAGATACGAAGGCGTTCTACACGAGTCTGATATTAGAGTACAGCTCGCGCATGATACAGAGCTTAGAGGTGATGTTCATGCTGCTGCTTTTTGGCATCGACAATGGCGGCGGAGTGGACGGCATGGTGCTGACCTACCTGCACTCAGTACTCATTGTGGCCTTCACCACGCTGTTTGCCAACCTCATCGGTTTTCTGCCCATGCAGATTGGTGTACAGGAGGGCGGTTTTGTACTGAGCATCGCTGCCTTAGGGCTCTCTGCAGCCTTAGGCATCTTTGTCAGCATCATCTGTCGCGTACGTGAAATTCTCTGGATAGCCATCGGAATGGCGCTCATGAAAGCCCCCTAAGTTAGGGGGCCACAGGGGTCTGAACAGGCGCAGGTCCCAGTACTAACAATAAATAATAAGGTCTGATAAACGCTTGTTCAGACCCCCACCCCCCTAACTTAGGGGGCTCTAAAGATGATAGGAGTTATATTAGCTGCCGGAATGGCAAAACGACTGCGCCCACTGACTGACGCATGTCCCAAGTGTTTATTGAAGATTGGTGAGCGTACGCTATTGCAGCGTACCGTCGACGCAATGATAGCTGCCGGCATACAGGAGTTTGTCGTTGTCACGGGCTATCGTGCCGAGATGATTCGCGACTTCCTGACCAAGCAGTATCCTTCACTGAACACCCACTTCATCCATAATGGGGACTATGAGCACAACAACAACATCTTCTCGTTGTGGATGACGCGTCCCTATACCGATGGTAAGGAATTCCTGCTGTCTGACAGTGACATCCTCTTCGACCCACCGCTTATCCGTGCCGTACTGGCAGAAGAAGGTAACACATTGGCGCTGAACCGCCACGAGTGCGGCGAGGAGGAAATCAAAGTCATCGTGGACAG
>OMQN01000110.1 GCA_900313235.1 uncultured Prevotellaceae bacterium
CATCCTGGCCTCCCTACTCTCTGCTGTACCTCTCTTCTTTCAGGGCAGTCTGTGGCCTTGGCAGCTGCTGTTCACTGCCGTCACTGTTACCATTTCCCTTATCATTCCAGGACACCTGTTCCGTCACTACGTCAAAAAATCACGAACTCAATAAAAACAGCAACTAACTATGAGCACATTCAAGTTTCATGTCATCAATCCACTACTCCACAGCGAACTGCGGTTGAAAATCATGGTCGCCCTCGACTCGCTGGAGAGTGCCGACTTCATGTATCTCTGTCAGATTACCGATTCGACGCGCGGCAACCTAAGTACACAGCTTACTACGCTGAAGGATGCAGGTTACATCGAGGTGTCGAAGTCGGGCATTGGCCGTTTCTCGCGTACCACGTGTAGCATCACTCATCATGGCCATGAAGCCCTGCAGGCCTATGAGGAAGGTTTGCGCCGCATGTTTGCCGAGGGCGTTCCAGTACAAGAGGAAATAAAATCGGGAGGGGCTGTTTCTTAAGTTTCCATCCCTTCAAGTCTATGTAATTAATATACCTTTTATTGTCTATTTTTCAAACCTATAACTAATATTATTACGCTTATGAAAACAAAACTACAACGATGGATGTGTGCACTATTTGCTGTAATGGTGTGCGCGAGTGTGAATGCACAGACTAGCGGCAATTGCGGCTATCCTAATGCAGCCGACGTACAATGGTCGTATGATGGCGGTACCCTAACCTTTACGGGTACGGGTGCCATGAATATGTATTCGGAGGATTATCCTCAAGCTCCATGGTGGAATGATTATTACGAAACAGCAACAACAGTCGTTGTTGGAGAGGGTATCACTACGATTCCACACTGGGCTTTTGCTATGTTTGAGCATTTGACAAGCGTTTCCCTCCCAAGTACGCTGACTACAATCGGAAAAGCAGCTTTTGAGGAGTGCGCATTCACCACCATCAACCTGCCTGAGGGCCTGGAGACCATTGGCGATTATGCATTTCAGATGACACCACTTACGTCTGTCACAATTCCAAGCACTGTGACCAGCATCGGTGAAGTTGCCTTCCAAGCTAACGATGCTCTGACCTACGTCATCTGTCTGGCTGCTACGCCCCCGACGATGGGTGACAACGTTTTCCAAGCGTGCAGCAACCTCACTGGCATTTTCGTTCCAGCCGCAAAGGTAGATACTTATAAGGCAACTGATGGATGGAGTGATTATGCCACACTGATTAGGCCAATTAGTGGTTCTTGTGGTGCCAATGCCATCTGGTCATACAGTGAGGGTGTTATGATTATCAGCGGTTCTGGTGCGATGGACAACTATACCGAGGCACTGTCCGACAACCCTTGGAATGCCTATCGCACACAGATTAACCAAGTCGTTGTCGGCGGTACTGTCACCTCTATCGGTAACTGGGCGTTTTACGGATGCACCAACTTGAATAGCGTCACCATCGGCGACAATGTCCATTCTATCGGTAATGAGGCATTCGGCGCTTGCGGCGGCATCACTAGAATTTACATTCCCAATGGCGTACAGACCATCGGTATCATGACATTCGACGGTGATTCCAATCTTGAATATGTTTGCATCGGAAGTGGTATCACTACAATCGGAAACTGGGCATTCGCAGACTGTTCGGGCCTAAAAGACATCGGCTGCTATGCTTCTACTCCGCCAACGGTCATGGCTAAGACATTCAACGGATGCAGTGCTATTGCAAACGTCTATGTACCGTCTGCTAAGATTTCTGACTACAAAGCAGCAGACAACTGGAGCAACTTCGGCGACAAGATAAAGAGTCCATCAGGCACTTGTGGCGAGAACGGCGCATGGTCATTCGAAATGGCAACAGGTACGCTAACCATTGGCGGTACCGAGATTGGCGGTGGAAGTCCCTTCCCATGGGAGAGTAACAGCATGGGCGGCGAAGGTAGTGCCTTCAACCCCGAAAATGCCGAAGGCTATCCGCAAGGTATCAAGCAGGTAGTTATTGGCGAAGGCATTACGGAGATACCTGCCAGTGCTTTCTATATGGAGATTGGCATTACTGATGTCAAATTACCCAGCACACTGACCGCTATTGGTATGGATGCTTTCGGCGAGTGCGAGAACATTGAGACCATCACCAGTAATGCCACTACACCACCAACCCTTGCAGATGCTGGCAATGAGGATTACGTGTTCTATGTTCCCAACGAGGACTGGTCGGCAGTTTTGCCAATACCTACCGTTTCGGCCATTTATGTTCCAGCTGCCTCTGTTGATGCTTACAAGGCTGCTGATGGCTGGAGTGCTTATGCTGCTAAGATTAATGCGAAATTCTTCACTGCCGTTGGCGACTACCAGTGGGCTACCTTCTATGATGATTCTAAGGATTATGAGGTGGACGCAAATACCACAGTATATAAGGCTTCTCTCACTGGCGCCACTCTAACGTTGACAGAGATTGGTGGTAATCAAATCATCACTGCTGGCAATGCTGTTGTGTTGAAATCAACGAGTGCTCCCGTTTTGACGGAAACTGCAACGGCAAGTACTGCTGACTTCAGTGGCAATGAACTACACGGAAGCGCTTCTCCAGTAGCCTCTGACGGAACGCTCTATGCCCTGTCTTATAAGAGTGGTACTCTTGGATTCTTCAAGGTGAAGAGTGGTACATCTATTCCTGCAGGAAAGGCTTATTTGAGCACTGCTGATGCTGCTCGTGAATACTTCGAGTTTACTTATGGTGACGACGCAACGTCTATAAAGTCTGTTGCTTCCAGCCATCAGACCATTGCTAATGGTCAGTATTATGATATGCAGGGTCGTAAGGTCTTTAAGCCCACTAAGGGATTGTATATTGTGAACGGAAAGAAAGTTATAGTAAAATAAATAAGGAGGAACTACTATGAAAAAGAAATATATGATTCCAGAGTTAGATGTTGTGGAACTGAAGCAAATACATCCGCTATTGACAGGAAGTGATGTCGTAAAAAGTCTGCAAGATGAAGAAATAGATGATCCAGAAGAAATCATTTAACTATAAATATTACTAAAGCTTATGAGAACAACACTACTAAAATGGATGAGTGCACTATTTGCATTAATGTTGTGCGCGAGTGTGAATGCTACAGTCTATAGCGGTAATTGCGGTGCTAGCGGTGGCAGTGAACCAACAGATGCTGTCCAATGGTCGTTTGACACAAGCACAGGGACGCTGACCTTCACGGGTACAGGTAAGATGTTTGAAGGCAGCATTCCCTGGCAACAGAGTGACTGGACCCAGCAAGGTGGTGACGGCTATTTTACGACCCTTAAGAAGATCGTCGTAAGAGAAGGCATTACCAATATCCCTGCCGGCTACTTCTACATGGAGAGCAAACTGGAGCAAGTCGTACTATTCGGCGACGTGACGTCAATCGGCGTTGATGCCTTTGGCGAGTGCAAGAAGCTGGCTGCCGTCTATAGCTTGGCAACAGTTCCTCTGACATTGGGTGACGAAGGCATGGAAACGTCTGTGTTCTATGACAACGACGAGACAGATCCTGAGAATCCCAAGCAGGTGCCCATCGCTACGTTGGCAGACATTTACGTGCCTGAGGCAGCCATCGCTTCCTACCAGGGTGCTGCCGGATGGAGCAGCTATGCGTCGGCAGTCAAGGCTGTCACGATGACTACCTTTACCTATACCGGTAACGCCAAAATCCCCCGTTTCGAAGAAGTAGAGTATTTCGTGGGTGCTGCAGCAGTCTATTCACATTCATTCGATAAGCCGACAGAAGCTCCAGGTCATGGAGAGGTGGTCTATGTCGGTAAGGTAACGGAACTGGGCAGCAATTGTCTGCAGTTTAAAAACGACCTATATTCTATCGTCATTCCTGAAGGTGTGGAGAAACTTGGCTTCAAGGCATTCTATGCGTGTCAAAAACTGACGGATATCGACCTGCCGCTGTCATTGAAGGAGATAGGTGACGTTAGTGGTCTGACATTCGAAGCCTGCACGGATTTGGAAAAGGGTCACTTTGTCATCAAGGACCTGAAGTGGTGGTGCTCGATGGTCATCAAGGGCATCTACTCTAATCCTATCTATTATGCCAAGCATATCTACGACACGAATAATCAGGAGATTACCGACTTGGTGATTCCTGAGGATATCACCAGCATTGGCGATTATGCCTTCTGTCGTTGCGAGGGACTGAAGTCGGTCACCTTCCATGACAAGATGACCTATCTTGGTGCTAATTCATTTTATTCTTGTACAGGCCTGACGAACGTTGAGATTCCTGCAAGCATCAAGACCATCAATGAGGGTGCTTTCATGAGGTGTTCGAACCTTGCATCAGTCACCATCCCTGAGGGTATTGAGACGATTGGCTTCGATGCATTCACACATTCGGGTCTGAAAACGCTGACGCTGCCATCAACCATCAGAGACATGATGCAGTCGTTCGTCAGTTGCGAGCAACTTGAAACGCTGACGCTGACGGATGGTATCACTGAACTGGACGGCTCGTTCTACTATTGCCACGCATTGAAAGAGGTACGTATCCCTGGCAGCATCAAGAAGCTGAGCTTTCAGGACTTCATGAGTTGTAACAGCTTGGAGACAGTTGTCTTTGACGAGGGAGTAGAGGAAATAGCAGGATTCACAGATAATCCCAAACTGAAAAACATCACCATTCCTTCTACTGTCAAGAAAATAGGTAGTCTCAGGAACAACCCGAGTCTGGAGACCATTTTCATACCAGAGGGTGTGGAGTATCTCGCCAAGTTCGACGACTGCACCGCTCTGAAGCAAATCAATATTCCTTCTACCATCACTTACATAGGCTCGTTTATGAACTGTAATGCCTTGGAGAAAGTCATTGTTGCCGACCTCAAGTCGTGGTGCCATGCTCGCCACAGAGTTGATGGTTGGTATCCTCCTCAGCAGCCATCAGGCACGCTGTATCTCGGCACTATAGAGCAGAACGAACCGATTACCAAGCTGGAGATACCAGAAGGAACGGAGAGAGTCGAGGCTTGGGCTTTTGAATACCTGACCAGTCTTACTTCTGTCAGCATTCCGTCTTCAGTCAAGATACTGGGCGGTGGTACATTCTATGGCTGTACGAACATCGAAGAAATCGTACTGCCCGAAGGTCTGGAACAGTTCGGCTATAAGGAGTTTGCCGGTTGTACCAAGTTGGCGAAGCTGACCATCCCTTCTACCGTGATCAAAATCGACCAAGATGCCTTTGTGGAGGTTCCTGCCCTCGAGAATATATGGTGCAAGGCTTATCCCAACAAACTTTACTGGAGAGACTACACCTTCAACACCTTCATGCCTGAGAAGGCCACAAAGTTCCATGTTGTAAACCAGGCAGCTTGGGAAGAGAAGTTCCCACAGGCTCAGTGTACTTTTGTAGGTGACATTGAGGTAGAATCGTCCACGCTGACCTACAATGCCAATGCGAAGATCGATACCTTTGACGACTTCACGAAGTTCAATGGTGCCTACGACTTGATATCTCACGAGTTTGCTGACGGCAAGGGTACTGTCAAATATGTGGGTACTGTCGATGGCATCGGCGAACAAGCCTTCAGGAACAACACGGAACTGACCTCTGTAGAGATTCCGGAAGGAAGTACCAGCATTGATATGTATGCGTTCGACGGCTGTACCGGTCTGACGACGATGACTATCCCTGCCAGCGTCACCAGCATTGGCCGTAATGCCTTTAGCGGTTGTACGGGTCTAACTACGCTGACCATCGAAGAACCTGCTGCCAATGCATCGCGTCGTGCGGCAACAGAACTGGGCTTGCAGATAATTGGTAACAGCGCCTTTGCGGATTGCACGGGTCTGACCACACTGAGTCTCCCCGCTACGCTGAAACTGATTGAGACAAGTGCTTTCTACGGTATGACCAACTGCGCTGACGTCTATTGCAAGGCTGCTGCCGCTGATGTAGAATGGCAAGATAATAGTGACTACTATCTGTTTATGCCCGACAAGGCTACGAAGTTCCACGTAACGGATGCTGCCGCCTGGCAGACCAAGTTCCCCAATGCCAATGTCACCTTCGTAGATGGTAAGGAGACAGGCATCTCCGCCGTCAAGACACAACAGCCGCTCAACAACCGCAGCCTCTACAACCTCAGTGGCCAGCGTGTTGACACCTCCTACAAGGGCATCGTCATCATCAATGGCGTTAAGGTTAGTAAATGAA
>OMQN01000118.1 GCA_900313235.1 uncultured Prevotellaceae bacterium
AACGACGGAGGCAGCCTTCGGCAAGGTGAGTGCAGCGCCCGAGGCTAAGACCTATACCATCACCAACGATGGTACAGGCACGCTGACGGGTACCATCACGTCGTCGGATGCTGAGCAGTTCACTGTCTCTCTGTCTGAGTTCAGCCTGACTGCTGGCGAGAGCACCACGTTTGACATTCTTCCAGTGCTCAGCGAGAACTATGGCGAGAAGACGGCCACCATCACCATTCACCCCACCAACGAGGGACTGGCTGATGTGACCATCAACGCTACTGCTGTTCTTGTTGACCCCAACGTGTGGACAGAAGACTTCGAAGCAGGTCAGCTGCCTGAGGGTTGGATGAACAATGGCTGGACTATTGGCACCAGCACTGCCTTTGCCGACAACACCACAACGATGGCGCTGGCTCCGCAGAGCACTACCGCTGGCACGCTCACCACACCACGTCTGCAGGCTAAGGCTGGCGACGTGCTGACATGGGATGCCTATCTGCGCTGGAGCGACGAGTCGCTGCTGGTGGAGTATACTGCTGACAACCAGACATGGAGCGACGTGCTGACATGGGATGCCTATCTGCGCTGGAGCGACGAGTCGCTGCTGGTGGAGTATACTGCTGACAACCAGACATGGACTACTCTCTGCGACTATAAGTCCGAAGACGAGCAGCAGGGCGACAAGTATGTCAAGGCGATGTCCTTCACCGCTCCTGCTGACGGCACCTACCGCCTGCGCTTCACGTCGAAGATGCAGAATGGTGTCGACAACTTCTGTGGCTTTGCCCTGGCACCCTCGACGGCTGTCAAGGAGACGTGGCACATCAGTTACACCTTCCACTATGACAGTGCTGCTGGTGAACAGAGCGAAGAGGCTACCGAGGATATGGAGGTAGAGTTCGACGGCGACAATGTGGGCTTCAACTTCCCCAACCCCTTCAGCGGAAATGCTTGGATGCGTGGCACGAAGTACGAGCAGGACAACATCGTCTACTACGTCTTCCCCATGGGCCAGTATGTGGGCCAGTACGCAGGCGAGAACATCTACTACTGCGGTGGTGCCAACGACACGCTGACAGACATGATATTCTTCTATAATGACGACGACAAGGCCTTCTTCAACTTCGAGCACGTACTGCTCAACGGTTCTACGACAGCCATCTCCCTTTGGGCATACTTCTCCGACGTAGTCATCTACAAGGACGAGAAGCCCGTCATCGACCCCGATCCCACAGGCATCAAGAACCTCACCCCATCCCTCTCCCAAGGCGAGGGCACTGCGTACAACCTGCGCGGACAGAAGGTAGATGCCAGCTACAAGGGCATCGTCATCGTGAATGGCAAGAAATATCTGAGGAAATAAACCTGCCTTAGAGCACCGAGCGTCCCTCTTACCGAGGACCCTCGGCGCTCTTTCGGCATTCTTTTAAGATAAAAATTACTAAACAAAATATTTAAGCTTATGAATCACATTTCAAAACTTACTCGGAGTAGATGGCTACTCTTAACACTCTTTACCCTCCTCGTGGGCGTCAGTCCGGCGTGGGGACAAACGACTATTCTTTCTGAAGACTTTGAAAGTAATAGCCTTTCAACGAATGAATGGACGACTGTAAATCCTGGCACTAGTGCAAGCGCGATTAGTACTGATGCAAAAAGGAATGGTGCATATGGGTATAAGTTCTGGTATTATTCAAGTAGCAAACCCTCAAATAGTCCTCGCTATCTTATTTCAAAGCAATTGAGTATTCCCGCTAATGCCAGCAATATTAATCTATCATTCTTTTATAGCAAATATTCTTCTGGTTCAGAAAAGTTCGCTGTTGGTTATTCTACTACGACAAATGAGGTAGGCGCATTTACATGGAGCGGAGATATTACAAATGCAGCTTATAACTCATGGAAAGAATATAATTTGGAGTTAAACAATGATGTTAAATATATTGCAATTCAATATAAATCAGGAGATCAGTACTATCTCTATATTGATGACATAACCATAACTTGTGATATCGTCTCTGGTCCTGGCTTTGCGGTAAAGGATGGTTCAACCAAACTTTCTTCTCCTTACGCTTATAGTTTTGGCCTTACTACAGCAGGAACGACCAAGACGTTTAAGCTGACTAACCCTGGTAATGCCGCAACTCCTATATCTGTAGATGTTACAGGTGCCAATGGCTTTACGGCTGCCGTTGAGGACAATGCGACTTCTATTCCTGCTGGTGGTGAGAAAACCCTGACAATCACTATGCCAAATGCTACAGCCAGTGGTTCTGTCGTTGTTACTCCTACAGGAGATGGATTGAGTGCCTTCACATTTAATGTTAGCGGAACAGTCCGTGACCCCAATAAGGTTTATCTTGACTTCTCTGATGGCCAAATTCCTGATGGCTGGACATCAGTAAGGACTGGTTCTTATGGTTCTGCGTGGGCAGCAAGTACAGGGTTTGTTAGCCAGAGTGGTGCATATAGTTCTTATGCATGGGCATTTACCTCTCCCAAGCTAAATTTTACAAATGGTGAGGAGGTATTCTTTGAAACGGCTAAATATAGTGACTCTAATTATTATTCTCCTTCTATTACTGTTGAATACACAACTGATGAAACAGGTGCTACAGGTTGGACTGCTATTGGTTCTGCCTTTACCGACGATACCTATGGTAATTGGACTAAACGTTGCGTAACCATTCCTGTAGAAGGTGTTAAGCGTATCCGTTTCAATGGCTGGTATATTCACATGCGCAATATCTATGGTGGTGAAGAACCTAATGAACCAAAAATGGTAGTAACGCAGCCTACGACACTTGGTTTCGAACTCTATGATAAGGATGCAGATCCTGCTCCTACGAAAACATTTACCATAGCAAATACTGGTAAGGCAACCTTGAGTGGTATTAGTGTAACTTCGGGTAATGCCGCTTTTGAAATCACAGGTGCTCCCGCCTCATTGGCTGCTGGCGAAGATGCTGAAGTGACGATTACGATGTCTACAGCTACAGCGGGCGCGTTGTCGTCTCTGATTACCGTTAGCGCAACGGATATGGAAGATGCTTCGTTTACCGTTACGGGTACTGTTAAACCTGCAGGTATGCCTGTTGAAGAGTTTACCGATGGTTTGCCCGCTAATTGGACAAATGCCTCTTGGACCTTTGCTAATGGAGAAGCTACAGGCAAAAGCAATTCTGCTTATTTAACAACCCCCAAAATATCTTTCTCTGCTGGTGATTTCATCATTATTAAGGCAAAACGCTTTGATAGTGACACTAGTGATTATCTCACTGTACAGGGATCAAATGATAATGGCTCAACGTGGACAGCATACTCAAAAAAGTTGCAGAATGCCGATGGGTTAACATATCCGGATTATGGTACCATGGTTTTGACTGATATTCCGGCTACTGTCAATAAACTGCGTTTTGTTGGTTATTATTGCGTTGTTGACGAGATTCATGGTTTGAACTATGCTCCTGTTCTTGCAGTAACGATAAATGAAACCCCTGTTTCTTCTCCTGCCGCATACGATTTCGGAGAGCAAGCTGCGAACGCTAGTGTTACCTACAATTTCGCTAACGCAGGTGCTGGAACTCTGAGCGTAACGAACGTTGCAGTAACAAACACGCCCAACGATGGTACTTATACCACCAACTGGACAGAGAGCGTTGCAACGCCGTTCAACCTTGTAATTACCCAAAACTATGATGCTGAGAAAGCTGGTGCAAAGACGGGTAGTGTGGTAGTGACAATGAGCGATGCGTCAACCTTTACTATCAATCTTTCGGGTACGTTGCTTGCTGCCAATGCTCCTACACTGGCTGTTGATAACACCTTGGAGTTCGGAAAGTTGACAGCCAATGATACTCAGAAAGTAACTGTAACGAACAGTGGAACGGGTTCGATGACAGTAGGCATCGTATCAGATAATGCTTTGTTTACGGTTTCTCCTGCCGAACTGACTGAAATCGGTGCTGGTGCATCGAAGACATTCGATGTGACATTCCACTACGATCAGGTGACAGCAGGAAACTATGGCGTAAAGAATGCACATATTACCGTTACTCCGACTTACAATGCTGAGGCAGCTATTGTGATTAGTGCCTCTGCAAAGGCTAAAGATCCTGAAGAGTGGAGCGAGGACTTTAGCGGTGGCACTTTATCTGAAGGATGGACAAATCCTATTTCTGGTTATACGGCATGGACTATTAGTGATGGCACTGCGTATGGTAACTATGAAAATTATAAAGATGCATTTATGCAATCACCTTTGCTAAGAGTTGAAGAAGGCCAATCTTTAACATTCCTTGCAAAAGGCTCGATTAGTTCTTCTGACTTATTTGTCTATGCAGTTACGAAAAATGGAACGACTGCGAAAACATATGACTTCAGTTCAGTAGTTTCAGCGAACTACAGTAGCGATTATTCAGTAGTAACGGTTGACGGACTTGATGAAGGCAGTTATTATCTGCAATTTAAGTCATACAAGTCATACATTAAGCAGATTGAAGGATTTAAACTTGATCCTAACGACCCGACGATTGCTGTATATAGCGATTCTGAGGCTACTCAGGAGGTGGCTACAGCTACTACGAAGGACTTCGGATGGGTGGCTGACGATGCTGATGACGCTGCATTCACCTCTACCTATTATATTAAGAATAATGGTACGGGTACGCTGACCATTAGCAATATCTCTGAGGTTGAGGGCTTCACGGCTACTACTGCAGGTGATGTAATGTCTGTTGCAGCCGGTGCTGATCCATTGGCACTGACCATCACGATGAATAAGGCTGTTATCGGTGCAAAGAGCGGCACGTTCACGCTGACGACCGATGGCGGTAACTTCACGATTCCTGTCAAGGGCTTCGTATGTGATTATAGCAAGAATCTTGTTGACTTCACAGCTAATGGTGCTAAGTTCCCCGCAGGATGGACTGCTGGCAGTTGGACTATTACCGATGGTGCTGCAATAAGCACCTCGTCAAGCACCATTCAGACGAAGAAGTTCGCCGTTGCTGCTAACGAGAATCTGTATGTGGACATCAAGGGTAACGAAAGCGCCTATGACACGAAGGCTCTGAGCTATAGCTATTCTATTGATAATGGTGAGAACTGGAGTGAAACAACCAACTTGGTGGCTTCTACTACAGGAACTGTTAATGACCAGGTATTCACGATTAGCGATATTGCTTCTTCAACGGAAGAACGCACCGTACTGATTCGTATCACTGGTCAGAAGTTGGGCATCAAGCACATCTACGGCTTCACCCGTGTTGATGAGGCTGTTATGACAACAACGGCTGTTGCTCATGACTTCGGTATGCAGGCTTCTGATGTTGAACCTGCTACGAATGCTTATGTGTTCACCATTTCGAACGAGGGTAACATCGACCTGACGAATCTCGCTGTGACGCTGGGCAATGGTAATGAGAGTGCATTCACTGTTGCAGTGGCTGGCAGCAAGACAACGCTGGCTGCTGGTGAGAGTGCAGAGGTTACTGTCACGATGAAGAGCAGCACGGTATATGGTGCCAAGAATGACAACCTGACGATTGCTGCCGAGGGTCAGACACCTGTGGTGATTGCCCTCACTGGTAAGACTCGCGACGTCGCTAAGCAGTATGTTGAGTTCGCTACTGAGATTCCTAATGGCTGGACGAGCAACGGCTGGAGTGTA
>OMQN01000109.1 GCA_900313235.1 uncultured Prevotellaceae bacterium
TCTTGTCCGTACTTGACGCTGAGAACGTAGTGGCGGCAAGTGTTGTCAATACCTACCAGATAGGCGTGGTGGGTCTTGCGATTGACAATGATGGGGGAATTGTATTTGATGGCGCCCCACTTACTCTTCATCGGAATGGGTGCCGTAGTGGGCAGAATGGAGAAAATGGTGTCTTGCACCTGCGCAATAGCTACTTGCCCGTCTTGGTCTATGATGGGGAAGAGATATGTATAGAGGTTGCGTGACTCGTCGCCAACGAAGCAATTGTCGCAGTTGAAAGGCATGTCGTGGAACAAGGGTTTCCAAGTCTCAAACAATGGGGGACGGAAAGACTCGCCATGCAGCTGGTCAACGATAATGGTGTCAAGGGGTTGCCCGTGCGTATCCATACCACTAAATATAAGGGCATTGGTTTTTGACGTGCGGAAAATATAGGGTAGGGTGCGCTGCTGACTGACGTTCTTGAAGTGTGTAAACGTCTCGTTGCCGTCATACTTCTCAATGGTGTCGTCGGCATACCAGTTGCCAGAGATAATAACTTGCCCGCCAGCCATTTCTATGGCACGTGCTGAGACGCGCTTCTGCACCAGACAACCAAAACCGTCGAAAGTGTGGTAGATGGGGTCGTACTTCTCTACTACGAACGTCTGGCCAATGCCCAGATGCTTCTCGAAGCCGCCGCCTATGAGTACTTTCCCTGATTTTAAGATGACGGAAAAACCACCGTCGTGATTATAAACGGTCTGCAGCAGATGCCATTTTCCATCCTTGTAATATTCAGCCGTTGGGGTGGGTATGAATCCGGATGTGTGTCCGCCAAAAATAGTCAACTCTCCGTTGACATAGCAGACGTTGTGTCCACTGCGAGGAATATTCAGATCGGGTAGCCGTTCGGTAGTAATCTTTTCCAGACGGCAAGTGGCTCCCTCGTCAGAATCCGCGGAAACACTAGCCCATAGGGGAGTACTGGCAAGCAGAATGCTGACTTGCAGAAGACGAATATAGAGAAGGTTAATCGTTTTCATCACTGCAAAGGTAGTAAAAAAGCGGGCTGCACATACTTACAAAAATAAAAAAATGACTAACAATGCAAAAATTGTTAGTCTTTTTGAGATGAGATAATCATTTTCTGCTGTAAAAAATTGCGTTATTGAGAGAAATGTTATCCAGCGCAGCCGTATCCTGATAGACAGTCGCTATGACAGTCAGCCAGATCAGAAGGCTGCCGACTTTCTGAAACCGTATAAACAGCAGGTAGACAGTGTGATGGGTCCTGTGGTAGGTCGCTCTGCTCACTATATGACGGCCCAGCGCCCTGAGGGAGACCTGTCGAATCTGTTGGCCGATATCCTGGTGTGGGCTGCTAAGGATTACAACGAGAAGCCCGACTTTGGCGTTTATAATATGGGTGGTGTTCGTGCCGACCTGCCCAAAGGTGACGTGACCTATGGCGACGTGCTCGACATAGCACCGTTTGAGAACAAGATAGCCTTTGGTACTCTGACAGGTGCTGAGGTGCAGGAACTGTTTGGACAGATGGCCTCTGTAGGCGGTGAGGGTGTCAGCAGTTCTGTGCGAATGGTGATTACTAAGGACGGACGTCTGGAGCATGCCACCATTAACGGCGAACCGATAGACCCTGCCAGGAACTACCGTCTGACCACTATCGACTATCTCTTGGGAGGCACCGATAAGTTGGAGGCGCTGAGAAAGTGCCGTGACGTCAACGCCCCCAAGGATGCCAGTAACAACTCCCGCTTTGTCATCATGAACTACTTCCGCTATATGCAGAAGCAGGGCAAGGAGGTTGATGCCCAAATCGAGGGCCGCGTAGTCGTAAAATAAAATTATGCATTAAGCATTATGAAAAAATACCTATTTATTATATTACTGGCATTGGTATCGCTTAGCGGCCAGGCCAAGAAACCCAAGCAGTTGGTGATTCTGCATACCAATGATACCCATTCGGCTATCTTTCCCATCAATCCTCAGCTGCCGGACACGATGAAGGCCGGACGTGGCGGTTTCCTGCGTCGCATCGCCATGCTCAAAGAGGAACGCCAGAAGCATCCCGACCTGTTGTATTTTGACAGTGGTGACTTCTGGCAGGGATCAGCCTACTTTACCATGTTCAAAGGAGAGGTGGAGATAGGACTGATGAACCAGATGGGCATTGATGCTACGACCATTGGCAACCACGAGTTCGACTTCGGACTGGAGAATATGGCGGAGATGTTCAAGAAGGCAACCTTCCCAATCTTGTGCGCCAACTACGACTTCACGGGAACGGTGATGGAGGGCATCACCAAGCCGTGGATTGTCATCAAGCGCAATGGCGTGAAGATTGGTGTCTTTGCCGTCTGTCCCAAGATGAAAGGACTGGTCAGCGACAAGAACTGTGAGGGTGTGAAGTACCTTGACCCAGGAAAGGTGGCGTTGGAAACGGCTACCATGCTGAAAGAGCAGAAGAAGTGTGACATGGTGATCTGTATCTCCCATCTGGGATGGGACAGCAACCGTGGTGAGGACGACCAGTATATGATTCAGAACTCGCGCAACATCGACCTGGTGCTGGGCGGTCACACACACACCTACATGCCTGTGCTGGAGCACTGGAACAACATGGATGGCAAACCTGTCTCTGTCGACCAGAACGGCAAGTCAGCCGTCTTTGTCGGAAAGATGATTGTTAATTTGAAATAAGCAATTGCCTAACAGTCGACAACAGAAAAAAAGAGACCCGCGGGTCTCTTTTTTTATTATTCGAAATAGAACGTCAGGACAACCATCTTTGACTGTGCACCGCAAACCGAACTGGCATAGGAGCGAAGGTTGGTGTCGCGCAGTTCGCTGACATGGTTCTTGTCCAGCACGTCGTTCAGTCCAAAGCAGAACTTCAACTCCGGAATCAGTTTGAAGAAGGGGAGGTAGAAGTCGCAACCCACACCAATCTCTGCCATCGTGCTGAAGCGCTTGAGACGTATCATGTCCTGATCGCCACTGGTCAGATTCATCATGGCATTGATGCCCGCCATTACGTAGGGGCGCATATTGTTCCAGCGGGGAGCGGCAAACTTCAGGTCTATCGGCAGCGAGACATACGTGTTCTTCATGTCTTGCGTCTTTTTTATCAGCTGTCCTGTCTCGTCCTTCTCCTTCATGTTCAGCAGTGTCAGGTGCTTGGCACCAAAGTGCATGGTGGGCGTCACGCGCAGCGAGAAATTGTTGGTCAGGCGCAACTCGCCCAGCACACCTACCGAGAAACCTGCTGCCCAGCGGTCGGCATCACACATGATATGGTATTGTTGCATCGTCCCGTTCTCGTCTTCCATCTGGAAGGGCCCGGTCTCGTCGAATTCGAGATCCTGCAGGTGCATGCCTACCAATATGCCGAAATGCATCGGCCGCAGGTCGATGTATGGTTTGTGCTGTACTTGTCGGTCCTGCTGGGCCATAGCTGTCAGCCAGCAGAGACAGACCAAGATGATGGTAGTTAGTCGTTTCATATGCATCTCTTATAACGCAACGATAACGCCATTTATTATTTCGACTAAGTATAAATTATGAAAATAACTCATCAAAAGTAGGTATTATTCAAAAAAAATATCTACCTTTGCATCACAAATAATAATTATTTTAATAAACTAATCAAATACAAGAATTATGGCATACGTAATTGGTGACGACTGCATCGCATGCGGTACATGTATCGATGAGTGCCCCGCTGGAGCTATCTCTGAGGGCGAGAAGTATTCTATCAACCCCGATGTTTGCACAGAGTGCGGCACATGCGCTGACGTTTGTCCGTCAGAGGCTATCAGCCTTCCCTAAGGAATGTAGCTGATTTTATGTGGTTAAAAATGAATGGGCTGTCCGCAAGGATGGCTCATTTCTTTATTTGTATCTGTGAGATACACCTTATTATAAATAGTAATAGGAAAATTTTGTAGTTCGGTAATAATTCACTACCTTTGCAAAATCTTTTAAATCAGAGGATTTATAAATTTACAACACAAAAACAAGAAATGGCAATCAGATTAATGATGATACTGGCCTTTTTGCTTTTGTCTGTGACAGGCATCAAGGCGCAATCTGGCGAAGATGAGGGACTGACCGTGAGTGGTCATGTGTATGATGCAGAACTCAACGAACCGATGGTTCAGGCTACCGTGCAGCTTTTTCGACAGCGTGACTCCACCTTTGTGGGTGGCACTGTCACCGACCTACGTGGTAACTTCTCTGTGGAGGCACCGACGAACGGTATTTTCAAGTTGAAAATATCGTCTGTAGGCTACCAGACCATTGAACGTGAGGTGACGCTACGCCGCAACCAGAGCCAGGAACTGGGCACGCTGCTCATGTCTTCAGAGTCTGTCATGCTGCAGGAAGCTGTCGTGACAGGACGTGCTGCACAGGTCATCGTCAAGAAGGATACCTTAGTATATAATCCTGACGCCTACCGCACCCCCGAGGGGTCGCCCATTGAGGAACTCATCAAGCGCATTCCAGGTGCCGAGGTCGACGAGGATGGCAACATCACCATCAATGGTAGGGCAGTGAAGAAGATTCTGCTTGACGGCAAGGAGTTTATGCTGGGCGACGTGGAGTCGGCATTGAAGAACATTCCCCTCAGCATCATTCAGAACCTGAAGTTCTATGAACAGCAGAGCGACCAGGCGCGTATCACCGGTATCGACGATGGCGAGAAGGAGACGGTGCTGGACTTTACCGTCAAAAAAGGTATGAACCGTGGCTACATGACCAATCTCGACATTGCCGGAGGTACGGAGCACCGCTATGCCTCACGCGGCATGGCCAGCAGTTTTACGGATAATACGCGCTTGGTCATCTTGGGTAATTTCAATAACAAAGACGAGAATGCCGGCTGGTGGAACCGCCGTGGTCTGAACGCCCGAAAGATGCTGGGTGCCAACCTGAACTATGATGATGGTGAGAAACTGAAGATAGATGCCAACCTGCGCTGGAATCACCGCGGCGGTGACAACGTCAATGAGAATGCCAGCGAGAATTTCTACAGTGAAACCAACCGCACCTTCTCCAACAGCTACTCGAAGAACATGACACGTAGCAACAACTGGTGGGGTAATGTGCGTGTGGAGTGGAAACCCGATTCGCTGACCAATATTCTGTTCCGCGCTAATGGCAACACCGGCACTAACGACGGCACTACCACATCGGCCAGCGCGACCTTCGATGCCGATCCGTATCTCTATACTTCCGATCCGTTGGCATCCTTGGACCCGGCAGGTCCTTTAGGACCGTATATCGTCAACCACAATCGTGGTGAGAACTTAACGTATGGTGAGAACAAGAACACGTGGGCTATGCTACAGCTCTATCGCCGTCTGAATCCCCGTGGCCGTAGCATCACCCTGCGTGTCGAAGGCAGCTTGGGCGACAATGATAACCGTAACGCCTCGAACAATGAGGTTTACCTGCATCGTGTCAAGAACCAGCAGGGTCAGGACTCTACCTATTTCACTGCCCGCTATAGCACGACGCCATCTGACAATAAGGGCTATGTGCTGAGCTTCCTCTATAGTGAACCGCTCTGGAAGGGTGCTCATCTCCAGGCAAACTATGAGTTGCGCTATAATGAGAACAAGAGCGACCGACAGACCTACGACTTCAGTCGCCTGCCAGTAAATCCCTTTGCCAATATAGAGGCAGAGTATCGCGATTGGGATCCGTGGATTGGCGGTCTGCAGCCGCTTGACGACTACCTGGACCGCAACCTCAGTCGCTATTCAGAATATAAGAACTATACGCACAACATCCGTCTTACCCTGCGCCATAAGCAGGAGGAATACGACTACAATGTGGGCTTTCTTATTCAGCCCCAGCGGTCGAACTTCATTCAGGACTATCGTGGCGTCTATGTCGACACTATCCGTAACGTGACGAATCTCACGCCAACCTTCGATTTCCACTATAAGTTCAGCGACCAGGAGAACATCTGGATACAGTATCGTGGCGATACCCGTCAGCCGGAGATGTCACAGTTGCTCGCCATCACCGACGACTCTAACCCGCTGTACATCACCAAGGGTAATCCTGGCTTGAAACCACAGTTTACCAACTCGCTGAATGTCTATTACAAGAACTACATCCAGAAATACAAGCGCTCTGTCGTCTTCTACGTCAACTACCGCCACATCCGTAACAGCATCTCTAATATGGTGCGTTACAATCCGGAGACTGGTGGTAGCATCTCGCAACCCGAGAATATCAATGGCAACTGGAATGTGAATGGTGGCTTCACGTTGAATACCGCCCTCGACTCTGCTGCCCATTGGAATGTGGGCACCGATACCCGTCTGCGCTATAACAACTATGTCAGCTATGTGGCCCAGCGACAGGCTGATGCTGCTAAGAACACCACGAAGACGACCAATGTCAACGAGCGTCTCACTGCCAGCTATCGTAACGACTGGTTGGAGGTGGCACTCGACGGACAGGTCAACTATCAGCATTCGCGCAACGAGTTACAGCCCAGTGCCAACCTTGATACGTGGCAGTTTACCTATGGTGGACAGTTCCTGGTGCGGCTGCCGTGGGATTTCGAGGTGAGCATGAACCTGCACGAGCGTAGCCGCCGAGGTTATAACGATGCTTCGATGAATACCAACGAACTGCTTTGGAATGGTCAGATTTCTAAACCCTTTCTCAAGAGCAAGTCGCTCATCGTAGCCCTTAACTTCTACGACCTGTTAGGTCAGCAGTCTAACTATGAGCGTTGGGTAAATGCCACGGGGCGCAGTGATACGCGCTATAACAGCATCAACTCTTACGCCATGCTCCATATCCGCTATCGTCTGAATATGTTTGGCGGCAAGGTTGATACGGAAGGTCGTTACGATAAGAAGTGGGGTAACCGCGACCAGCGCAGATAGTTGCGGACAGAGACGCTGAAGCGGCGGAGGGCATGAGAATAATTAAAGAGGAGCGAACCACCAACGATTCGCTCCTCTTCCTTACATACAGCTGGCTACTCCCAGCGAGGTCGTCAGTGCCGTCAGCACCGTCACGATGACCTGAATCACCGTCTTCCAAAACTCCTTGTTCTTCATGGAATTTAATGTTTAATTTTTAATGTTTAATCTCCGGACTCCTCGTCCTTGCTGACCTTGTTCTCAGGCAGCTCTTCCACCTTCACGCCGTGCAGGAACTGCTTCACGCGGTTGCCAGCCTGGTCGTGGGTGCGCTC
>OMQN01000160.1 GCA_900313235.1 uncultured Prevotellaceae bacterium
TCGTATCTATCAGCGCCAGCTTTTCGAAGAGGACAGGGGAGAGGCTGACCTGCTGAAGCGCTTTCACAACTTGCTTCAAACCTATTTTCGTGAGAACCGTCAGCTGATGCAGGGTTTGCCTACCGTCGCTTGGTGCGCTTCCGAACTGGCTTATTCGCCTCGTTATTTTGGCGATATTGTCCACAAGGCAACTGGTGGCACAGCTATTGGCTACATCCACAACTACGTTATCAATCAGGCGAAAAGTCTGTTGATGCAGGGTCACAACATCAGCGAGACCTCCCGCCTGCTGGGTTTCGATTTCCCTCACCATTTTACTCGTCTCTTCAAGCGCATCACGGGACTTACACCCAGCGAGTTCTTAGGGAAATAGTGTGTCCTGTTATTTGCCCAACCGTAAGCCAAAGAATGTACGTACGAGCTCAGACCACTCATCACTACCATTAAAATGGATATCTGTTTCTTTATCATTACTTTATACTCTTTTATAATCGCTGGGCGTCATGCCTGTGAGGCGACGGAAGTATTTTGAGAAGAATGAGGGATTGGCAAAATGCATCTCATCGGCAATCTGTGCTGCAGGTTTATCCGTGTGGCGCAGTTCTATTTTGATGCGTGTGATGAGGGCACGGTCTATCCAGTCTTTGGCGGTGGTGCCACTGGTTTGACGGATGACGGTGGTCAGGTAGCGCTCGGTGAGGCACATACGGTCAGCATAGTAGCCTATTTGGTGATGCTCGGCACAATGCAGGGTGACCAGTTGAAGGAAACGGTCGAAGATGGTCTGTTCGCGTGAACGACTGCTGGCCAGCTGGTCAGTCTGCCGATGGAACAGCTGGTCGTAGTGGTGCATCTGGGCAGCTACGAGTGCTGTGACGGTGGGACGATGATAGTCGTCCGTGGCATGAACCGTTTGCCAGATGGCGTCCATAATATGTGTGGCGGTAGCGATATCCTCTTCGTTGGCGGACAACTGGAAGTCGCGCACCTGCCCGTTGAAGACCGACGGCATCTGTCCCTGTGCAAAAGGCATGGGGAAGTTAGAGAAGAGTCCCATTCCGAAGATGCGGAGGTCTGAGGAAAGCCGTTGGGGGTGGATGATGGTGCCAGGACCGATATAGACGAGTGTGCCGCTCGTAAGGTGGCGGTCTTGCAGGTTGATGGTAATTTCAGCCTCGCCGTTCATGATGATGCCCAAACGGTGATCATTGATGGTAAAAGGTGGCTTTTGGCGCATCAGCAGACTGAACACCGTGCTGTCGCCGCGAACCATTGCCAGTTCGCTATTCATGAATATATGCTCGCGCATTTGCGAGAGGGTGGTGTGAGAATGTCGCGCATTCGTGTGGCATCCATCAGTTGCGGTTGTTTGTTCATAATACGTCCTTTTTTGTTGGCAAAGATAATCATTTTCCGCGAAACAATGCTCTGTTTATGTATAAATCGAACAAAAAGAACATCTTTCAGCTCCTTAAGATAACGTCTAAATGAAAAAAACATCGTACATTTGCACTTGGAATTCAATGATAATTAAAATATGAAGAAATTGTTTTTAGTTTTGACGATGTTGCCGATGCTGGTACAGGGGCAGACGCTGGAAGAGTGTCAGCAGGCAGCAGAAAAGAATTATCCGCTGATACAGCAGTATGGACTCATCGAGAAGACTACCCAGCTGACGGTGGCCAATATCCAGAAGGGCTGGCTACCGCAAGTGTCGGCTCAGGCACAGGCCACGTATCAGAGCGATGTAACGGCGTGGCCCAGTGATATGAAAGCGATGATGGGCGGTATGGGCATTGACATGAAGGGACTGACGAAGGATCAGTACCGAGTGGGCATCGATGTGCAGCAGACCATCTATGACGGAGGCGTCATCGGCAGTCAGAAACGCATAGCCCGTGAACAGGGCAAGGTGCAGGCAGCACAGAACGAAGTCAATATTTATAATGTCCGCAAGCGTGTGAATGAGATGTATTTCGGGCTGTTGCTGATTGACGAACAAATCAAATTGAACACTGACCTGCAGACATTGTTGGCAGGCAACGAACGCAAACTGGAGTCGATGACCAAGCGAGGAACGGCAGCCGAGAGCGACCTGCAGAGTGTGAAGGCAGAGCGACTGAATGCGGTGCAGAAGGGCACTGAGCTGGCATCACAGAAACAGATGCTGCAACGCATGCTGAGCACCTTTTGCGGTATCGAGGTTAACAACATACAGAAGCCGCAAGTGAAGACAGACGGCGGAGGGCTGATGGCTGAAAACCATCGTCCGGAGCTGAAGGTGCTTGATGCACAGATCAGCGTGCTGAATGCTCAGGAGAAGGCACTGAACGCTGCGCTGATGCCGAAGGTGGGTGTGTTTGCACAGGGCTTCTACGGTTATCCGGGCCTGAATATGTTTGAGGACATGATGCGCCACAAATGGAGTCTGAATGGCATTATTGGTGCCCGCGTTACATGGAACATCGGTGCCCTCTATACCCGCAAGAACGACAAGGCCAAACTGCAGTTGCAGCGAGATATGACGGAGAACAGTCGCGAGGTGTTCCTCTTCAATAATAACCTGGAACAGATTCAGCAGAACGAGAATATAGAGCGCTACAAGAAACTGATGGCCCACGACGGAGAGATTATCTCGCTGCGACAGGCTGTGAGAAAGGCGGCAGAATCGAAGCTGGCGCACGGCATCATCGATGCGAACGATCTGGTGCGCGAGATCAATCAGGAGAATGCGGCTTGCGTACAACAGTCGGTACACGAGATAGAAATGCTGAAAGAGATATACGACAACAAATACACGACAAATCAATAAGCATATGAAAAAGATATATGTATTGGCAGGTGTGGCGCTGATGATGACAGCCTGCGGAAACAACGAGAAAGAATACGATGCAACGGGGACACCACACAGACGTGGCTGAAGATCCAGCAGATGGATGCTACGAAGGCGGTTTATCAGAGTCAGAAGCCCGATATAGAACGCCAGATAGCAGCTACGCGCCAGCAGTTGGCTAAGGCTCAGCAAGACGAGCAGCGCTACCGTGAGTTGGTGGCTGACGGGGCTGCTCCCTCGAAGATGCTCGACGATGCCACGAGTCAGGTGAAGGTGCTGCAGAAGCAACTGGATGCGCAGATATCTTCGCTCAACACTCAACTCTCAACTTTCTACTGCCGATGTGCAGAAGGCACAGTTGCAGGATATGCTGCGCAAATGTCACATTCTGACTCCCACAAAGGGTACTGTGCTCGAGAAATATGTGGAGCGTGGTGAATTTGTGAGTGTTGGAAAACCATTATTTAAGATAGCCGATACTGAGTCAATGCACCTGCGTGCCTACGTCACTTCTGCCCAGTTGCAGAACATCAAGATTGGTCAACAGGTAAAGGTATTTGCTAACTATGGTGACGGGCAGCGCAAGGAGTATGCAGGTACGATCAGCTGGATATCGTCTCGTTCGGAGTTTACACCCAAGACTATTCTCACTGACGATGAGCGTGCCGATCTGGTGTATGCCGTCAAGGTAGCTATCCGTAACGACGGATTCGTGAAGATTGGTATGTACGGCGAGTTGAAGCTA
>OMQN01000108.1 GCA_900313235.1 uncultured Prevotellaceae bacterium
CATAAAGCCGCTGCGGTCGGGCTTGAACGGAGGTGTGGCGATACGGACGGTCAGCATGAACACGTCACCCTCGGCAGGATAGTTGGCCATTGAGTAGGCGCGGATGGTATCCTCGGGGTTCTTACACTTCAGCGGGAAAAGTCCGAACTTCTCCCAAGCAGACAGATACTCGTCGCCAATAAGACTCTTGTCGAAGTCTTTGTCGTAGTCGATGCAGTCGAACTTAGGAATCTTGATCTGTGCGTAAGAGCCAGGCAGGAAGTCCATGTGCTCGCCAGCAGGCAGCTGTACCTTGAACTCCTTGATGAAGGTAGCCACGTTCTTGTTAGAGATAACGGTACACTCGTACTCCTTGACACCCAGGATAGACTCGTCAACATGAATCTTCAGGTCGCCCTTCACCTTGCACTGGCATCCCAGACGCCAGTGGTCCTTAATCTGCTTACGGGTGAAGTGGGGTTTCTCAGAGTCGAGAATCTCGCCACCGCCCTCAAGCACCTGTACCTTACACTGTCCGCAGCTGGCTTTACCGCCACATGCTGAGGGCAGGAAGATGCCGTTCTGGTTCAAGGTAGCCATCAGGTTGTTGCCCTGAGGAACGTTCAGCACCTTATCGCCGTTTACTGTAATATTCACATTTCCGCTGGGGCTGAGATACTTCTTAGCCACCAACAGGATAATCACGAGCAAGATGATTACCAGGAGGAACACTCCTATACTATATGCTATAAATTGTGCCATTTTCTACATTAAACATTTAACATTAAACATTAAATATTCAAGCCGCTAAAGCACATCATCGCCATAGCCATGAGGCCAACGGTGATAAACACAATGCCGAGGCCCTGCAGGGGCTTGGGAACATCTGAGTACTGCATCTTCTCACGAATAGCACCCATAGCCACAATGGCCAGTGTCCAGCCCAGACCAGAGCCAAAGCCATAGATCATGGCATCCCAGACAGAGGTGATGGCCTGCGAGTTGGTGGGCTCCATGAGGATGCGCTGCTGCATGAACAGCGAAGCACCCATGATGGCGCAGTTTACGGCAATCAGCGGCAGGAAGATACCCAGCGCAGCATAAAGTGAGGGTGAGTACTTCTCTACCGTCATCTCTACCAGCTGCACCATACCAGCGATGACAGCGATGAAGAGGATAAACGACAGGTAGCTGAGGTCGACGCCTTCAACGAGACAGTCAGGACCCAGCACCTTGGTCTGCAACAGATAGTTGACGGGCACGGTAACGGTGAGCACGAATGTCACAGCGAGACCGAGTCCCATAGAGGTCTTCACAGTCTTTGACACTGCCAGATAAGAGCACATGCCGAGGAAGAAGGCGAAGATCATATTGTCGACAAATATCGAACGGAATAATAAAGATATTGCGTGTTCCATACTTTTACATTTTTACGATTCTACTGTATTCCATTATTACTTTTCTTTGTAAAAGTAAGCACGATGTACCCAAATCACACATCCCACGAGGATGAGTGCCATAGCAGGCATCGTCATCATACCGTTGTTCACATAGCCGAAGTCGTAGCAGGCATCAGGAACAATCTGGAAACCCAGCAACGAGCCACGTCCAAGCAGTTCACGAACAGCACCCACGATAACGAGTATCATGGCATAGCCAAGACCGTTGCCCACACCGTCGAGGAACGAAGGCCAGGGCTTGTTCTGCATGGCGAACGCCTCCAGGCGACCCATCAGGATACAGTTGGTGATAATCAGACCGACATAAACAGAAAGCTGAACGCTGACGTCGTAGGCGAAAGCCTTCAGAATCTGAGAAACGATAGTTACGAGAGCAGCCACAACAACCAACTGCACCACGATACGGATGCGGTTAGGAATGGTGTTGCGGATAATTGAGATAATCGTATTTGAGAATGCTGTGATAACGGTTACAGCCAGACCCATCACGATGGCAGGCTTCAGCTGTGATGTAACAGCGAGAGCCGAGCAGATACCCAACACCTGTCCAAGGATAGGATGATCTACATTCAACGGGTTTGTGAAAACCTCTCTATTTTGTTTACTGAATAATGCCATAGTTTACTGAATTGAATCGTTTTCTGTTACTTCTGGTTCAAACTTAATAGACTCTATATGCTTCACAACACCTTTCAGGCAATTCTGCAACATCTCACTTACACCATTAGATGTTAAAGTTGCTCCCGTTACAGCATCAACCTGCGTCTCTGGGTCTTCCACTTTCTTTACGACAGAAAGAGCTATGCCATCAACACCATCCTTATGAAGTTTCTTGCCGATGAACTTCTCCTGCCATTCCTGTGAGTCCTTGATTTCAGCACCAAGACCAGCAGTCTCACTCTCGTGGTTGAAATAAACACCATAAACAGTATCAAAATCATCCTCCAAAGCAATAAAGCCACTGATACCACCCCAGAGACCCATACCTTTCAATGGGAATACATGGATGTTCTTACCATTTACTTCACAATTGTAGTATGATTTTTTGAATTCACCTCTTCCACCTGGTTCACTCTTCACAACCTCAGCATACTTGGCCTCAGCCTCAGCACCATCGAGGTTGCGAATGTTCAGTGAGTAGAGAATCTGCTTCTTCACGTCGAGGGCCACGTTAGCGTCCTGCATAGGCTTCAGAGCCTGATAGACAAATGCCAGCAGAAAGGCCACAATGACCACGAGTACCGCGCTATATATAATAATGTACGCGTTAGAGTTTGTATTCAGTTTCATTTGTTACCTCCTCTCTTCAAACGTTTCGAAATATTGCGCTCCACGACGAAATGGTCAATCGTAGGTGCAAACATGTTACCAAAGAAGATGGCAAGCATCATACCCTCAGGATAGCCGGCATTCATCACACGGATGATGATAGCCATCGCACCAATCAGGAATCCGTAGATGTACTGACCGGTAGTGGTGCGGCAAGAGGTGACAGGGTCGGTAGCCATGAACACAGCACCGAAAGCAAAGCCACCCATCACGAAGTGATGCCACCACTCCATAGAAGAACCCGTGCTCTGGAAGATGAATGCCAGCACGGCGCCACCTACGAATACGCTCAGCATGGTACGCCAAGAGGCGATACCCATCCACAGCAGCATGGCAGCACCCAGGGCAATGGCGATGAGCGATGTCTCACCGATAGAGCCGGGGATAAATCCTAATACCATATCCATGATAGAAGCATCGGGAGCAATGCCCTGCCCTATCTGACCGAGTGGTGTAGCAGCGGTGAATCCGTCAGGCAACGTGTTACCCAGTCCGAAGATACTGTCCTGAGCCACCCAGACGGTGTCGCCCGTCATCTTAGAAGGATAGGCGAAGAACAGGAACATACGGGCAGCAATGGCGGGGTTGAAGATGTTCATACCCGTACCGCCGAAGATCTCCTTACAGAAGATAACCGAGAAGGCACAGGCCAGTGCCAGCATCCACAGCGGACAGCCGATAGGAATAATCAGCGGGATAATGATACCCGACACGAGGTAACCCTCCTGTATCTCCTCGCCTTTCCACTGTGCCCAGGCAAACTCGATACCCAGACCAACGATATAGCTCACCAGAATCTTGGGCAGCACAGCCAGGAAGCCGTATGCGAAGATTTCGCAGAACGAAGCCGTTGCCAGCGTGCCTGCAGCGAGATAGTTCTGATAGCCGATATTGTACATACCGAACAGCATGGCAGGCATCAGGGCGATAACCACCATACTCATAATACGCTTTGAGTCGATAGCGTCGTGGATATTGACGCCGCCGGCCTTTGCCGTGTCGTTAGGCACGTAAAGGAAGGTCTCAAAGCCGTCGAACACCGAACGGAAAGCATGCAGCTTGCCACCCTCCTCAAAGTTCGGCTTTACCTTATTGAGATAATTTCGTAATGCTTTCATTGTCGTTATGCGTTTTCTTTACGTAATATATTCAGTCCTTCACGAACAATACGCTGCAGTTCCAACTTCGAAGAGTCAACGAACTCTCGGGTGACACCTCGTAGATGCCCAACTGTTCCTGACGGTCAATGTCGCCAGCAATGATGGCCTTGATGAGGTATTCACCATAGATATCCATGGGCAGCACCTTGTCGTACTCACCACTCATGATGATGTGACGCTCACCACCCTTGATGCGGGCATCGAGTGCATAGTCCTTCTTGCCACAGAGCCATGAGAAGTAACTGCGGCTCACAGAGAACTGCTTGAAGCGGGGCATGATCCAGCCCAGCATCTCGTCAGCATCCTCACCCTCGGGAATCACGGTAATCTCAGAGGTGTGAGCACCCAGGAAGCCTTCCTTTGTGGTGGGGCGACCTGTCAGCACATTACCATTGATGATACGCACGCTGTGATCGGCATCATAGCTGTTCGACAGCAAGGTCGACAACTCCTCACCGACCAGCATGTCAACATAGGCAGGAGCCTTCACCTCGCTACCGCAGAGGGCAACACGACGGCGCAGGTCGACCTTACCCGTATTGAACAGGCGTCCGATAAACAGTACAACGGTGGGGTCGCCAATGGTCCACACCACCTCGCCCTTGTTCACAGGGTCGACGTTGTTGACCTGTACGCCAACATTTCCTGCTGGGCACTTACCGTCAAAGACATTGACTTCAACGTCCTTGTAGTTCTCAAAACTGGAATGCACACCACAACCAAGATAGGTTTTCGCAATCTTCGACAGCGCAGTAAGACCCGTCTGGAAGTTTGCCTCTTCTCCCTTAACCTCGAATTCGAAGTTTCCAGCCAATGGTTTGTCACGCAGTGCGGAAACAAAGACAGCCTTGGGCATTACCGACGGATTAGTGGAGACAGCATAAGGCAGCTGATTGATGTACCCGAAGATGCCGGCCTCGAGCAGGGCGTCAACGACCTGCTGACCATTCATCTTAGCCACATCCTTCGTGCCATAGTCCACAAATTGCTGCTCAGCATCGGCCTGTACCTTCACGCAGAGCACCTTTCTACGTTCGCCACGTACCACCTCGCAGACTTTACCGCTGACGGGTGAGGCAAACCTCACTTCGGGATACAGCTTGTTTACGAACAAGGCATCCCCGGCCTTGACGACGTCACCCTCCTTGACAACCACTTTCGGAGTCACTCCCTCGAAATCGTCGGGAACCAGTGCGTACTGACCGTTAGACTTCAGTTGAATGAGCTTCTCCTCGGCTTTGCCCTGAAGGTGAATGTCCAAGCCTTTGTGTAACTTGATTACATTTGCCATGGATAATATAAATGAATATTTGAATAGTTTTACTACTACACTTTCTTCTAAGAATGGTGCAAAATTACTAAAAAAATGGCATATATGGCACAAAAAAACGGCAAAATGTTACGTCATCACAACTTTTTAATGTAATTTTGTAGCCAACAAGCAGCAGAATAAAAATTTTTGCTATCTCTATTTGCCAGTTTTGAAGATACTGAGACACATACTAAGCATCACAATATGGTCCATCTTGGGACTGTATCTGCTCATCATGCTGACCTTTAGCATTCCTGCCGTACAGGAATACCTGGGACAGCGTGCTGCTAAAGTGCTAGCTGACAAACTGGGGACAAGTGTAACGATAGGGCGACTGAAATACGGGCTGTTGAGCCACCTGACACTCTATCAGGTCAACATCAAGGACCAGCAAGGTACTGACATGCTGACGGCAGGACGCATCTCGGCACATCTTGACTTGCTGCCACTGGCCGACGGAAAGATATCCATCTCCACCGCCCAGCTGTTCAGCGCCCGTGGCAAGTTCTATCAGCGTGACTCGCTGTCGAAACCCAACTTCCAGTTTGCACTCGACTCGCTGGCCTCAAAAGACACGACCAGTACCAGTCCTCTCAACCTGCGCATCAACTCACTGATTATCCGTCACAGCACAGTCAGCTTCGACCGCTACGACATGCCCGAGACGGCAAGCACGCTAAACCCCTACCACCTGAAAGTCAGCGACATCAGTTCACATATCATCCTCAAGGCACTCACCGAGGACTCGCTAAATGTAAATATCAAACGTCTGTCATTCAAGGAACAGTCCGGTCTGAACATCAGACGACTCAGCATGCACTTCGAGGGTGGCAGAAACAGCATACGCCTGACCGACTTCGTCTTGCGCATGCCCGGCACCAATGTCCAACTGGGAGACATCAAGGCGAGCTACCGTTTCCGTGGCGACCACTTCGTCACTCCTTCCCTCCGCTATTCGGGCAGCATCCTGCCCTCCACCATCACGCTCTCTGACATCGCCTGTCTGTTGCCGTCGCTCAACACCTTCCAAAGCACATTGTCGCTGGCCTGCAACTTCGACGGTGAAGCGGAAAGAGTGAACATCCCGATGCTCACCATCGGTTCAACGACTGGCGACATCGACATCAACATCGGTGGATGGGTCAAGGACCTGCGTGGCAGCATGCCCACCTGGAATGCCGACATCCACGAACTGGAGCTCTCTGCCAAGACCGTCTCCTTCATCTCAGAGAACCTGCAAGGTCAGCGCATCCAGGTACCAGAAGAGCTGGCACGCATGGGTAGCATCCACATGAAGGGTCACGCTCACGGCAGAGGCGACAGAAGCCTGGAGACGCACAACCAGCTGCAGACGGATGCCGGCAGTGTCAACATGAGTCTGACCATTGACGACAAGCGCCAGTTCAACGGCCACATCGACACGAAAGACTTTAACCTGAAGAAGGTCCTCAACGACGACCAGTTCGGCATACTCTCTACCGACATCGACCTCAGCGGCCAGCTTCCCGACGGTCAGCCGCTTATCGTCAAGGCCGACGGACAGATTCACCAGTTTGAGTTCAAGGGTTACAACTACCAGCACATCAACATCGACGGACTCTACAGTCCTGCCGACATCCACGGCCATGCCAGCATCGACGATGCCAACATCGGCTTGGACCTCCACGGCAGCATCATCAAGACTGGCAAGCAGCATAACGTCAAACTGAAAGGTACCTTTGCCAACATCTCTCCCAAGGCCATGCACCTCTCAGAGATGTGGGGCGACGCTCGGTTCTTTGGCGACATCAAGGCCGACTTCCTGGCCAGCGATATCAACGATGCCGTGGGCACCTTCGACATCGAAGAGTTGTCGATGCAAGGACTCAGAGCATCCTACGACCTGGAAAAGCTCCACATCGAGTCGGGCTACGACGGTGACGTACACTATGTCAACATGACCAGCGACTTCGGAGAGGCCTCCATCCGCGGAGACTTCGACTACAAGACACTGCCGCAGAGTTTTACGAACTTCATCGCCACCCGCATGTCGACGATTCCCGGTCTGCCGGCTGTCGACAAGAATGTCCACAACGACTTCTCCATCCAGGCTACCATCCGCAAGTCCGACTGGGTACAGCATCTCTTGCGCACCCCCTTCTACCTGACCAAGCCGTTGACGCTGCAGGGCAGTCTGAACGACGAGCGTCAGCAGATTTTCCTGGAGTGTGACATCCCGCAGTTTTTCTATAAGGACAGCCGCTACGACCATGCTCATATCAGCATCCTCTCGCCCATCAACACGTTGCAGTATGAAGCCAGCATCACCAAACACAATGACGACAGCAACGACATGGATTTACAGGTCATGGGCAGCGTACACAACGACCAGCTGTCGGCCACCCTGCAGTGGAACGACAACAATGAAGAAGAAACCAGTGGACGCGTGACAGCCATGGCCTACTTCGACAATTCGTTTGGCAACTCCCAGAAAGCATTCGTCAAGCTGGCATCCTCGCAGATGACCATCAAAAACAAGACGTGGGACATCCTGCCGGCCACCATCACCTATGCAGACAAGAACGTCCACGTCGACGGGTTCTCCATACGCCACCAGAAGCAGTTCCTCAAGATTGACGGTACGGCGTCGGAGGACAAGCAGGACTCCATCAGAATCAACATGCGCGACCTCGACATCGACTACATCCTCGACTTGGTGAATTTCGATGCCGTGAGCTTCAGCGGAAGAGTGACGGGCAATGGCGTGTTGAGAGGTGTCATGGGCAATCTGGAGGCTGATGCCAAACTGATTGTCAAGGGCTTCGAATTCGAGCATGGCCGCATGGGAAACATGGATGCCCTCGTCAAGTGGAACACGGAGAAAGAACAGATAGACATCCAGGCATTGGCGGTAGACTCCAGAGCCCGGACAGTGATTGGCGGTTACGTATCGCCCAAACGCGAGTACCTCGAACTCGACTTCAGGGCCGAGGGCACCCGACTGGACTTTGCCAAGTCGTTCACAGAGACCTTCATCGACCATATCGACGGCTACGCCATGGGCAACGTCAAGTTGGCCGGTCCACTGAGCGCCTTGAATCTCTATGGAGACCTGATACTCAACGGAAAGGCTCATGTCAGCACACTGAACTGCACCTACGAGATGGTGAACGACACGCTTCTGCTGACGCGCGACAACATCACCTTCAAGAACTGCGTGCTCTACGACATCTACGGCAACAGAGGAATCATGACTGGCGGTATCCACCACAACGACCTCACCAACCTCACCTACGACATCTACCTCGATGCACGCAACCTGCTGGCATACGACTTCAAGACCTTTGGCGACGCCACCTTCTGCGGCACAGCCTATGCCGACGGCACCGTGGGCATCCACGGCAGGGAGAACAGCCTGCTCATCGAGGCGGACGTCACCCCCAGGCGCGGTACCGTATTCATATATAATGCGGCATCACCCGATGTCATCACCGACCAGGAGTTCATCTCGTGGAGCTCGAAAGACGAATTCAACATCTCGCGCCGGCCTACCGTCACCCAGAAGGAGGAGACACAAGAGGCTGCCGAGCAGAATGCGCGTGCAGACCTGCGTACCGACATCCGGATGAACCTGCGCATCAACGCCACACCCGATGCCACCATCCGCCTGCTGATGGACGAGCGCACCAACGACTATATCACCATGCGGGGCAGTGGCGACCTACAGACGTCATTCTACAACAAAGGTGGCTTCAACCTTTTTGGTACCTATCGCCTCAGCGAAGGCACCTATGGCATCACCATACAGAACATCATCAAGAAGAACTTCGTCTTCAAGGAAGGCGGCACCATCGTCTTTGGCGGAGACCCCTACGACGCTCGTCTGGACATGCAGGCACAGCACACGGTGAATGGTGTGTCGCTCTCCGACCTGAACGTGGGAAAGAGTTTCTCGAATACCGTCCGCGTCAACTGTCTGATGAATATCAGCGGCCAGCCTCGTGCACCTATCATCGATTTCGACTTCAAGATTCCCAACGTCAGCTCAGACGAAGAACAGATGCTGCGCTCCATCATCAACAGCGAGGAAGAGATGAACCAGCAGGTTATCTATCTATTGGCGGTAGGTCGCTTCTATCCGCAAGGCGCCAACAATGCCAGCGACGAAGAGACTGCCGGACGCAGCAAGACCTCACTGGCCATGCAGAGTCTGCTGTCGGGTACGCTGAGCAGCCAGCTGAACGACGTCCTGAACCGCGTCATCAAGAGCAACAACTGGTCGTTTGGCGCCAACATCTCGACAGGCGACGAAGGATGGAACAATGCTGAATACGAGGGTATTATCAATGGACGACTGCTCAACAACCGACTGCTCATCAATGGTCAGTTCGGCTATCGCGACGGCACGTCAGCAACCAGTTCGACGAAGGCCGTGTCTGCTACCCCGTCGTTCATTGGCGACTTCGACATCCGTTATCTGCTGCTCCCCAATGGCAACCTGGCCTTTAAGGTGTACAACCAGACCAACGACCGCTACTTCACCAAGTCGTCGCTGAACACCCAGGGCATCGGTATCATCATGCAGAAAGACTTCAACGGACTGCGCGACCTGCTGACCACCAAAAAGAAGGAGAAGAAGGAAAAGAAAGTTAAAAATCCATAAATCTTTAACCACTCTACCCTCTTCCTTCTTACATCTCACCTCTTTTTCGTAACTTTGCACCCCAATTGCGCGCACATGCGCCAATAGGAGCCGGAACAGGCGCTGACTCCTATCTATTATTAACCCTTTAAAACATGGTCTGATAAACGTCTGTTCAGGCCTTCGCCCATCGAGAGATTGGGCAACACATTATTTATAATATGTCAGAATTAACAAAGAACGTCCAGCCATTACAGGACTTCGACTGGGATCAGTTTGAGA
>OMQN01000105.1 GCA_900313235.1 uncultured Prevotellaceae bacterium
AGGAATAGCACGAACACCATAGGTTTCGGATGCAATAGATTTCCAGCCTTTCAGGTCGGAGAGATGAACCCAAGGTAATTCAAGACGGCGGATAGCATTGAGCCATGCGTCACGTTTAGAATCGAAGGAAATGCCAATCATTTGCAGGCCTCGGGCAGCATATGTGTTGTATATCTCTTTCATCGTCGGCATTTCTTTCATGCAGGGACCACACCACGAAGCCCAGAAGTCAAGCAATACATAATGACCTTTTCCAACATATTCCGAAAGGCGGTGAGATATACCCGTTGTGTCGGGCAACTCCATATCATGATACTGAAGACCTATAGCCCGTTTTTCCAATCCCCAATAGTATTTCCAGACTTTCTCCATTGCCGGATGGTGGGCAAAGGCACGGTCTTCTTTCAGGTATTTTGAAAGCTCATCATATGTCATATCTCCATAGGTTACATGAAGATAATAGGCAGGAATGATATTATCGAGGTTGTCGTTGATAGCAGCCGCCTTTGTCTCTTCGTACTGTGATAGGTAGCCCTTTAACTGATGGCATCTAATTGCTTCTCGAGTTCCCATTCGCGATGCTGGTACAGGTTCATTTTGTTATTGAGCGGTGACCCCGTGATAACACCTTTGAGCATATCGAAGTGGATGGGTGTCTCGTCGATGATGAAGCGTTGGTCGTTGCCTAAACCGTCGCCCAACTGTACAAACGTTCCATAAGGAAGCCTGCCTGTAATGCGGAAACTACCATCCTGTCCAACCTCGGCTTTTGTCTGATTGCCTCGTATAGGTGCAACGGTAAAAAGCATCACGCTTTCAGCAGTTGGGGCAGTGCGCCCTGTTATCACGAAATCAATAGAGTCTGACTTTTCAGGAGTAAACACTTTCGTCTGTGCCCAGCCCGTCATTGCGACAACGGCCAGCAGAATGATTGTAATGGTTTTCTTCATATTTGGTTTATCTAAGTTGTAGTATCTTTTGGTTATATATACGCTCAAAATTGCTAAAATATGGCGCATATGGTTGTTAATTATTTCTAAATGGCTTAAAACAATGAGACTCCCTCTGCCCGAAAGCAAAGAAAGTCTCTCAATTTTTAATCTTCTCGTCTCATCATTAGTTATAGTCTATGGATTGGTAAGCTCTTAATAAATTGGTCGTACTACCTCCACTCTCAATCCGAGAGCATTGATGATACGATAGAACACTCCGACACTAGGAACAATGACACCATTCTCTATCTTAGAGATATAAGACTTAGTGGTGTTGGTACGACGTGCTAACTCCTCCTGAGTTACCTTAGCCTCTTTTCTTGCATCCTGAAGTATTTGACCAGAATAGAAAGAATAAGCAGCCTCTTCAGCTTGGATGCGCTCAGGTGTTCCTTCTTTGCCAAACTTCTCGTCAAGCACGAGGTCGTAGTCAACGATTTTGTGATTGTTTGTCTGCATAATATGCCTCCTTAATTTTAATTGCCTTTTCTATTTCGTTTGTTGGTGTTTTCTGAGTCTTCTTCTGAAACCCATTGAATAATACAACAATCTGTCCGTCATCAAAGATAAAGAATACACGGTAGATGTTACCACCATATTCCGTTCTCAGCTCATAGACACCATCTCAAATATGCTTCACGAACTTCTTCGAAAGCCGATCCTGAGATTTCAGTAGGAGCAATCCGTATTGAATCTTTTCCTGCTCCTTTTCTTTCAACGTGGCCATAAACGCCTCAAAATAACCACCGTATGTAAGAATCTTACGTTTCATGGATGCAAAGGTACAAAAAGTTGTCGTATTTTGCAACTTTTTATGATATTTTTTTAATAATAAAATAAGAGAGGTATTAAAATACCTCTCTTTGTGATTCCGGCGAATTGACTTTGTCGAACCCTTAGCCCTGCCACGGGCTAATGGTTACAAAAAGCAAAAAAATAACGAGCTAAAGTAAAACTTTGCTCGCTATTTCCTTGCTTTTTGTGATTCCGGCGGGATTCAAACCCACAACCTTCTGATCCGTAGTCAGATGCTCTATTCAGTTGAGCTACGGAACCTCCTTGGCTCCTTGCAGTGTTGCTGCAGCGGTCGATTTCTGATTTGCGGGTGCAAAGGTACGGACTTTTTATGTAACCACCAAACTTTTTTGCACTTTTTTTTGAAAAACTTTCTTTTTTGTGCTTTTTTGCCCTTTTATTGGTTGTTTTATAGAATTATTTATACCTTTGTAAGGACAAAACCTGAAAATTATGAGAAAACTACTCACCATTGCTGCATCGTGTGCCCTACTCTACGCAACAGCTCAGACCAAGAAAGACTCCACCTTGATATCTATTGGCTACGGCAAAAGCTCTCAGATGATGCTGACGGGCGCCATCGACCAGTTGTCGGAAGGACAGCTGAAGAAGGGTCTTGTGCTCAACTCGCTTGACGTGCTGAACGGTCAGGCTGCGGGTGTGCAGGTACAGACGGGTGTGAACCAGGAGGCGGCACTGTCGGCAGTACGTGTACGCGGTACCACTTCGCTGACGGGTGGCAACGACCCGCTGGTCATCATTGACGGTGTGCATTGCGACATTCTGGCGCTGTCGGGCATCTATCCGCTGGACATCGAGAGTTTTACCATTCTGAAGGATGCCTCCGAGACGGCTCAGTATGGTAGCCGCGGAGCTGCCGGCGTCATCGTGGTGCGCACCAAGGGCGGCAAGGAGGGGAAGTTCCACATTGCCTATAATACGAATGTAGGTTTCGAGCACGCCTACAAAAGCCTGGACATGCTCGACGCCAACGGTTTCCGTCAGGCTGCCGAGAAGATGGGCCTCAGCTATATCGACAAGGGCTATAATACCGACTTCACGCAGGTGCCCATCCGCACGGGTTTTGTGCACAACCACCACATTGCCTTCGGTGCCGGAACAGAAATGGCCAACTACCGTGCCTCTATCGGTATCATGAACCACGAGACCGTCATCCGCAACAACAGTACGCGCAACTATTTCGCCAAGCTGGACCTGGTGCAGTATGGTTTCGACAACCACCTGAAGGTGAATCTGGGTATGTTCGGCTCGCTGCTGAAGAGCGAGAACATCGCCAAGGGACAGGAGCTGGCCTACTCGTCAGCGACCTTCAACCCCACCTTCCCAGAAGGGCGCAATGCGGCGGGCGGATATGACAAGGTGACTGAGGCCTCGTGGATTAGCAACCCCTCGGCGCTGCTGAACATCAAGGACGACGACAACAATGCTCACCTGAATTTCCACCTGAAGGCAACCATCGACCTGGGACACGGACTGACGCTGACCGGTTTCGGTTCTTTCTCCTATAATAATATACAGGGCGGCCACTACTACCCTACCTATGTGGTTAGCAAGGGCGAGGCGATGAGACAAGACATCAAGAGCGAAGAGCTGATGGGTAACGTGTCGCTGGGCTGGAAGAAAAAATATGGTCTACACTTCATCGAACTCTTCGGACTGGCAGAAGCCAAGAGTCACAAAGCCAAGGAGTTCCACACGACGGTTACAGGTTTTTCTAACGACGCCTTTGGATATAACAACCTCTCTGCCGGAGCCACGCGCCCCTGGGAGGGAACGGGTTCCAGCTATATCGATGACCATACGGAGTCGTTCCTGATACGTGCACAATACTCGTATCTGAACCGCTACACATTGTCGCTCAACATGCGTGCTGATGGTTCGTCGAAGGTAGGTCGCAACAACCGATGGGGCTACTTTCCGTCAATCAGTGCTGCCTGGATAGTCAGCGACGAGCCCTTCCTGAGGCACCAACGATGGCTTAACAAGTTGAAGTTGCGCATGGGCTACGGACGCAGCGGCAGCCTGGGCGGTATAGGGTCGTACATGTCGCACGAGCTCTACCAGCCCAACGGCATCGGCATCATTGGCGGTGCCCCAGGTACGACGCTGGGCCTTATCCGTAATGCCAACCCCGACCTGCGATGGGAAATCAAGCGCACCTTCAACGTGGGTGTAGACATGGCCTTCTGGAACAACCGCATAGCACTGACTGCCGACTTCTACACGTCGCACACCAGTGACATGCTCTACAAGTATCAGGTTCCTGTGCCACCCTTTGCCTACAACCAGCTGCTGGCCAACCTGGGCAAGATGCGCAACCACGGCTTTGAGATAGGTTTCGGCATCACTGTGCTGGACACCCGCGACGTGGACCTCAGCATCAATACCAACTGGACCTTTGTGAGCAACGAACTCGTCACGCTGAACGGCGACTACAACGGACAGTATCTCACCGCGCCCTCCGTGAAGGGCATCAGCAGTCTCTACGGCGCAGGCTACCACGGCGGCAGCGATGTCTGCTTCCAGATTGTGGGAGAGCCGCTGGGCGTGTTCTACCTGCCCCACTGCACTGGCCTTACGACAGCCCCTGACGGCACGCGCCGCTACGAGGTCACCAAGGAGAAGTATATCTGCGGACAGGCTACTCCCAAAGTATTGACGGGTTCTAACATTGCCTTCGGCTACAAGCAATGGGACATCAGTATCCAGATGAACGGTGCCTTCGGCCACAAGATTTTCAACGGTACGGCACTGACCTATATGAATATGGGGTCGCTGCCCAACTACAACGTGATGGCCGACGCGCCAGCGATGAACATCAAGGACCAGACCATCAGCGACTACTGGCTGGAGGACGGCGACTACCTGAACATAGACTACATCACCATTGGGTGGGACGTGCCTATCCGCTCCAAATATATCCAGCATCTGCGCCTCTCGTGCTCCGTCAACAATGTCGCCACCATCACGGGTTATTCGGGTATGACGCCCATGATTAACTCCAGTGTGGTCAACAACACGCTGGGACTCGACGACAAGCGCAACTACCCCGTATACCGTTCTTATTCACTGGGTTTAAACATTCAATTCTGACCGACTTATGAAGAAGCTATCCTATATCCTGTTTGTCGTGCTGCTGACAGCATGTTCGCTGGAGGAAGACCCTCGCGACCAAATCACCGAAGACCAGGTGTATACCACACCGGAAGCCCTCTACCGCAACACCGTGGCTACGCTCTACACCTATCTGGGCGGAACGGTTGACGGACAGGGACTGCAAGGTACTGGTCGCTGCGTCTGGGACCTGCAGACCTTTTCCTCTGACGAGGCTATTATCCCCACACGAGGTACCGACTGGTATGACGGAGGATTGTGGCAGTCGATGTATAAACACAGCTGGAATGCCGGCAACGAGATTGTCGGCAATTCGTGGTTCTACTTGTATAAAGTCATCACACACTGCAACCGCTCCCTTGAGATTCTGGAGAGATACAAGTCGCTGGCAGGCGAGCGCTATGACGAATGGCAATATGAGGTTAGGGCCTTGCGTGCCATGTACTATTGGTATCTCATCGACCTCTTTGGCGACGTACCCCTCGTTACTGCTACTAACATCTCGATGAACGAGGTGACGCGCGAGAGTCGCAGCAAGGTCTTCCAATTCTGCGAAGAGGAGTTGACGGCAGCCATGAAGCAAGTACCCTCTGCCTCCAGCAACAAACCTGGCGAGTACTACGGGCGTATGACCAAGGAGGTTGTCCTCTTCGTGCTGGCCAAGCTGATGCTCAATGCCGAGGTGTATACGGGTACGCCACGCTGGGAAGACTGCATAGCATACTGTGAGCAAAACCACAGGCATGAGTTGGCAAAGTATTATCCCGACAACTTCATTGTCCATAACGAGAATTCGCTCGAGAACATCTTTGTCATCCCTCTGGACAAAGACCTGATAGCCAACGTGCAGTGGAATCTGCGCCGTTCGCTGCACTACCGACATGCTAATGCATGGGGCTTTGTAGGTGAAAACGGCATCTGTGCCACTCACCGAGTGCTCGATGTTAATAACTATGGCACAGATGAGGAACAAGACCTTCGTTTTTACACGAACTATTACTTTGGCACTCTCTATGGTCCCGATGGCCGAGCTATTCTGGACCGCCAAGGCAAACAGCTCATCTACTATCCTCGAGAAGTAAAGATGGACCTCAGCGACTCGCCCTATCTTGAGACTGCCGGCGCTCGCATGCGCAAGTACGAGATAGACCGCAACTCCTACAAAGGAGGACTGCTGGTAGACAACGACATTGTGCTGTTCCGCTATGCTGACGTATTGCTGATGCGTGCAGAGGCCATGCTCCGCTTAGGGCAGGACGGCCACATCTATTATGACCGCGTGCGTGAGCGTGCACTCATGGAACCTCGGCCCTACACCCTCGACAACCTGTATGACGAGCGCCTCATCGAACTGCCCTGGGAGGGTTGGCGCCGACAGGACATGATACGTTTCGGGCGCTACAAGTCGCTCTACGAGGGTCCTGACGCCGTAGACGAGAGCGACGGGCACACCACCCTCTTCCCCATCCCTGCGGAGGTGCGTACGCTGAATCCCAAGATTACACAGAACCCGGGCTATTAAACGTCGGCAGAATGACTCTTCGGCGTCTGGCCGAAGAGGTCTTGCAGCAATATCTGACGAGCGTCGCGCAGATAGTTGCTGCGCAGTTCCAATGCCTTGCCCCACTTGTCAGTAAACAGCTGGCTGACATCGAGATTAATCTTCCACGAGCCATGCGACTCGAGGCGGTCAATCATGGTGCCAAGCGTCAGGTTGTGGATGTCCTCGGCAGGCATGAAGCGTGACGTCTCTCCTTTCTCGTCAACCGTAATCTCGATGACCAGACCTGCCGCAATCTGGTCGTACAGCAGGTCGTTGACGATGCGGATGGGCACGGTGGTATCTCTGCTAAGCTCAAAGGCGCTGAGCGGTCGCTGTCCGTTGGCAAAGCGCTGACAGATGCGGCTGAGCAGCAGACTGTTGAGCAAGATGCGGTAGCGGTAGCTGATTTCGCCCGTGTTGGCATCGTAGTCATAGAAGTCGAGGTTCTGGTTGGTATAACAGAGTTCGGCACCAAAGAGACAGATGGTCCACGAAATCTGCAGCCACAGCATGAACAGCGGCAGGGCGGCAAAAGAACCGTAGATGGCGTTATAGCTGGAGAGGAAAATCTGTGAATGGATGTAGAAAATCTGCAGTCCCTGCATGGCAAAACCTGCCAGAATGCCGGGGATGATGGCATTGATGGGTTTGACATGCGTGTTGGGCATGAAGATGTAGAGGGCGATGAACATGCCCGACATCAGGACGTAGGGCGACAGGTCGATGAAGAAGCGCAGCGTAGGTCCCAGCAGCAGGAAGTCGGGCATAGAGTCGGCAACGGTAGCCATGAAGATGGAGATACCCGACGTGATAACGATGATGATGGGAAAGAGGAAGAACATAGCCAGATAGTCGGTGAAAGTGCGGAAGATGCTGCGGGGCTTCTTGACCTGCCATATCTCGTTGAAGGCGTCCTCGATGTTGCTGACCAGCATGAGTACGGTGTAGAGCATGAAGACCAGACCGATGCCTAAGAACACGCCACTCTTGGTATGGACGAGGTAGCTGTTGACAAAGCCGATGATTACCTCTGCCACCTGCGGTTGCGACTCGAAGGCATCGCGGAACCACACCTCTATATATTTGCTGTAGCCAAAGCCGCGAGCAATGGCAAAGACCACGGCGGTAATGGGGACGATGGCCAACAGCGTGGAATAGGTCAGCGCAGAGGCTTTCTGCAGCACCCGCTTGGCGGTGAAGAAGCGGATGGCAAGGATGAGCTTCTTGAGAATCTCCAAAAAGAGAAACCTCACTGGCGACACGTTGTTCTGGTTGATGCGCCAGATGTCTGTCTCAAAGAAACGGATGATACGATTTATGCGTTGGCCCATTGCTGAAAGTTCTAAGTCGTTAATGATAAAAAAAATGAAAGCACTGCCCCTATAAGCCGGGTTCTGTACCTCTTGCGAGGTGTCTGCCATTTATCTACTCCGCAGGTTGCCCTACGGCTCTAGCATTCTACCCTCCACCGTAGCTGACGCTTCGGACGGACAGCCCTCAGACGATGGTATACGCGAACTTGCAGCCTCCAGATGGGACAGCCCGACGATCGCCCGCCGGCTGGTGGTCTCTTACACCACCTTCTCACCCTTACCCCTTGAGGGGCGGTCATTCTCTTCTCCCATATCCAGCTGTCACCAACTGCTGGCACTTTCACCAGTGGAGTGTCCTGTACTGCCCGGACTTTCCTCTTGTGCTCCAACGAACACCAGCGGCAGACCGAGGCACTGCTTTCAGCCTGCAAAGATACTAAAAAAAAGTGAAAAGTGAAAAGTGAAAAGTGAAAAATTTGCTTTTTCGCTCACTTATTCGTACCTTTGAACTACGTTCGAATGTACTCAAAGAGTGTGGCTTCGCATTCTCCCGTTCGGAAAAACCAAAAAAAGTTTGGTTTTTCGCTCACTTATTCGTACCTTTGCAGCTGTTTTATAAATAG
>OMQN01000102.1 GCA_900313235.1 uncultured Prevotellaceae bacterium
CGCCGTTTGAACATCGCCCAGAGCTTCAACCCCATCGGTTCCATCATGGGCATCCTCATCAGCAAGTACTTCATTCTGCAGGACATCTCGCTATATAGCGTGAGCGGAACCTACGCCTTTGTGGGTGCTGTACTGTTGGTTATCGTCATCGTCATGCTCTTTGCACGCATGCCGGAGGGCAAGGATGCGGCAGGCCATAGTGCCCTGTCAGCCACCTTCCGCCGACTGCTCCTCAACAAGCATTATGCATGGGGTGTAGTGGCACAGTTCTTCTATGTGGGTGCGCAGATTTGTGTGTGGAGCTTCACCATCCGTCTGGTGATGCACGAACTGGGACATGTCGAGGCAGAGGCTGCTACGCTCTACCTGTTGTCCATCATCGGCTTCTGTGCCTCGCGCTTTGTCTATACGTGGCTCATGAAGTATGTCGCACCGGCCTCGCTGCTCTTCATCGGTGCCGTACTCAGTGCCCTGTCTACGCTCTGCGTGGTGTTCTGCTCGGGGTGGACATGTGTGGTAGCACTGATATTGGTCAGCGTGTTTATGAGTCTGATGTTCCCCACCATCTACGGCATTGCACTGGGAGCGCTTACCCAACAGGAGACTGCTGACGGCAAGGAGATGTCGTTGGGCGACGTGAAGATTGGCGCCAGCGGTCTTATTATGGCAATTCTGGGTGGTGCACTGGTTACACCGGTGCAAGGCTTGGTCAGCGATTGGGCTGGCATCAACATGTCGTACCTGGTGCCCTTCGGTTGTTTCCTGGTAGTGATGTTCTACGCACTCAGTTGTAAAAAAGCATAACGCATGAAAAAGAAAGTCTTTGTCTCCGGCTGCTACGACCTGCTGCACTCGGGACATGTGGAGTTTTTCCGACAGGCAGCACAGTATGGCGACTTGTATGTGGGCATCGGTTCCGATAAAACCATCGAGGGCTATAAGCACCACAAGACGATATATAGTGAACAGGAACGCCTCTTCATGGTGAAGAGCATCCGCTATGTCAAGGAGGCCTACATCAATCAGGGTAGCGGCATCCTCGACTTCCTACCCACGCTGGACATCGTCAAACCGGATGTCCTGGTAGTCAACAGCGATGGCGGCAACGACGACAAGCGGCGACTCTGTGAGGAGCGCGGCATGGAGTATGTCGTACTGGAAAGGGTACCCCAGCAGGGACTTGCGGCACGTTCGTCGACGGACCTGAAGAAGACGGCATCGCAGATTCCTACACGCCTGGACCTTGCAGGCACGTGGATAGACCAGCCCTACGTGTCGTGTATGGCACCAGGGTGGGCACTGACCATCTCCCTGGAACCGACGTTCGACATCCGTGAGCGCTGCGGACTGAGCACCAGTACGCGCAATATGATAAAGAAGATATGGCCGTACCAGTTGCCTAACATGGATCCGGAGATGCTGGCTAAGCTGGTGTTCTGCTTTGAGAACGACCCGGAGCGCAGCGACGGCATCGTCAGTGGGGCACAGGACGCTATCGGCATCTGCATCCCCGGACTCTGTCGCCACTACTACAACAACCGCTTCTGGCCGGAGAAGATAGAGACGTGCTACGATGAGGCTGTGCTCTGCTGGCTGGAGAACCATCTCGTGATGATTCCCATGGAACCTCGCCGACAGGGCTGCAGCGTACTGGAAGGCAAGGATATCACCGAGGCGAAGGTGCGTGCCTTGGCACAGGCTGCCGACAACTGCTGGTCAGCCATCCTTCGTTGCGACCTCCCTGCCTTTGCACAGGCCTATGCCGCCAGTTTCCAGGCTCAGGTAGCAATGTTCCCAGCCATGGTACAGGGCTCCGTACCGTCGTACATCGAGCGCTACAAAGACCTCGTGCTGGCCTATAAGATGCCAGGAGCGGGTGGGGGAGGCTACTTGGCATGTGTCGTTGACGACACCCCCGCCTTCGTCACCGTTCATCCCGAAGCCATCCCACTCACCATACGTCGCCCCGGGCTGTAGCCTAACCCCCGGCCCCACCTTTTGGGGAGGGGAGTTGCGCGCATCAAAAAGCCCCTCCTTTTGGGGAGGGGTTGGGGTAGGCTTGTAGGCTTTTACAGTGGATAGTCTTCGAAGGCATAGAGCACCGTAGAGAGGTAGCGCTCGCCCGTGTCAGGCAAGAGCACGACAATCTTCTTGCCCTTGTTCTCCGGACGCTTGGCGACCTGGATGGCTGCATAGAGTGCTGCACCGGCAGAGATACCTACCAACAGACCCTCCGACTGTGCTATCTCACGACCTGTACGGATGGCGTCATCGTTCTCCACGTCGAATACCTCGTCAATGAAGTTGGCATTATAGGTCTTGGGAATGAAACCGGCACCGATACCCTGAATCTTGTGTGGACCGCTCTGACCGCCGTTCAGCACGGGACTCGACTTGGGTTCCACGGCAATTACCTTTACGTTCGGGTTCTTCTCCTTCAGGTATTTTCCTGTACCGCTGATGGTACCACCCGTACCTACGCCACCGATGAAGATGTCTACCTTGCCGTCGGTGTCGCGCCAGATCTCAGGACCTGTGGTAGCATAGTGCTTAGCAGGGTTGGCTTCGTTCTCAAACTGTTGCAGGATGACACTGCCTGGAATGCTGTCGCGCAACTCCTCGGCGGCGCGGATGGCACCTGGCATGCCGTCTTTGCCAGAGGTCAGTCGCACCTCAGCACCGTATGCCTTGACGAGATTACGACGCTCTACGCTCATGGTTTCGGGCATGGTAAGGATAAGATGGTAGCCCTTGACGGCTGATACCAGTGCCAAACCGACACCTGTATTACCGCTGGTTGGTTCGATGATGGTGGCACCGGGCTTCAGGATGCCTTTCTGCTCAGCGTCTTCTATCATCGCCAGGGCAATACGGTCTTTTACGCTACCGCCGGGGTTGAAAAACTCTACTTTGGCAATGACGGGTGTCTCCAGTCCTTTTGCCTGTGAATACTTGTTGAGCTCTAAGAGTGGGGTGTTGCCGACGAGCTCGGTCAGCTGTTTTGCAATGTTTGCCATAATCTTATCCTTTTATATTATAATAATGTATATCTTTTAACCTTTCGGCTTTTATGTTTCTGGGTGCAAAGTTACGGACTTTTTCCCACTCCCACAATACCCTTGACGTGTCATTTTATATACCAAACGTTTGGTATTCAAAAAAAATCCTCGCGGAAAGCGAGGATTTTTTGTCAGGTATACAGGAAGCGCTTGATGCTGCGCTTAGGTGTCTTCTCAAACTCTTCCGTACGTATTTCTATTTCCGTAATCTTCTCGTAGGCAGGCAGGAGCTCGTTGAGTTGTATACGGTTCTGCTCCATGATGTTCTTGATGTCGTCATCGTTGAAGCGCATGTTCTTGGCTTCGTCGTAGTCGGGATAGACCAGTCCGACGAGCTTGTTGTCGCGCTGTACGACGACGCTCTCTACCACCATGGTCATGGAGTTGAGCTTGTCCTCGATTTCCTCCGGATAGATGTTCTGACCGCTGGGACCCAGCAGCATGTTCTTGGAACGGCCATTGATGAAGACATTGCCGTCGTAGTCCATCGTGCCCAGGTCGCCCGTATGGTACCAGCCCTCACTGTCGAGCGTCTCGGCAGTGGCCTCAGGATTCTTATAGTATCCCAGCATGGTGTTAAGACCCTTGGCAAAAATCTCGCCAGGAACCTCTGAGGGATTGCTGGAGTTGATCTTCACCTGCATGTGGTAGGCTGCCTGTCCGCAGGAACCCTGCTTGAAGGTGTGCCAGTCGCGATAGCAGATGATGGGCGCACACTCAGTGGCTCCATAACCTACGGTATAGGGGAACTCGATGCGCTGCAGGAACGACTCTACCTCCTGGTTGAAGGCGGCGCCACCAATGATGACCTCGTAGAGCTCGCCACCAAAGGCCTTGATGACCTCCTGACAAATCTTCTCGCGGACCTTCTTGGAGATGACGGGCATGGAGAGCAAGAGGCGCATGCGGTTGTTCTGAATCTTGGGGAACACCTTCTTGCGGATAATCTTCTCGATGACCAAGGGCACAGCGATGATAATCTTCGGTTTGATGTCGGCAAAGGCCTGTGCAATGATGGCCGGCGAGGGGATGCGGTTGAGGTAGTAGACATGACAGCCATGCAGGAACTCGAAGATGAACTCGAAAGCCATGCCGTACATGTGAGCCATGGGGAGGATAGAGATGATGCGGTCGCCACGATTGATGGTCTTGCCGAGGACGTGCTCCGCAAAGTCGTAGTTCGACCAGAGGGCACGATAGGGAATCATGACGCCTTTGGAGAAACCGGTGGTACCGCTGGTGTAGTTAATCATAGCCAACTCTTCGCCATTGGCCTCCTTGTAGTAGTTGACATGCTCCTTGCGGAAGTATTTGGGGAACTTCTTGCCATAGAGCTCGTTGAGGTGCTCGCGGGCATAGGTCAGCTTGTCGGTGCGTGACACCATCAGCGAATAGTCAGGGTTGTTGATGATACCCTCCAGATGAGGCATCTGCATAGGGTCTATCTGCGTCGCCACATGGTCTCCGACAAAGAGCAGTTTGGCATCGGAGTGATTGACGATGTTGTGAATCTGCTCAGCCATGAACTCATGGAGAATGGGCACGGCAACGGCGCCGTAGGTCAGCGTAGCCAGGAAGGCTACAGCCCACTGGCTGCTGTTACGTCCACAGAGGGCAATCTTGTCGCCTTTCTGCACACCACTATTCTCGAAAAGGATGTGGAGTTTCTCAATCTTGCGGGCAACATCGTGAAACTGCAGGGTGGCTCCCTTATAGTCTGTCAGGGCATCAAGGTCCCAATTGTTGATGATGCTGTCCTGTATTAGTTGGTTAAAACTAGGTACATTTTCCATAATATTACCTTATTTATATAAGTAACGTTTGATACTCTTCTTCGGTGTCTTCTGGAACTCTTCTTCCAGAAGTTCAAAGGCTTGTAGTTTGCTGTATACGGGCAACTGGGCATTGAGCTCCTGGCGGTTCTGCTCCATGAGCTGTTCCAGTTCTTCCTGTCCGAATCCCATGGCTTTCACCTCGTCCATGTCGGGATGAACCAGCGCCACCAGTTTGTCGCCGCGCTGTACGATGAGACTCTCGCTGACCATAGCCAACGAGTTGAGCTTGTCCTCAATTTCCTCGGGATAGACGTTCTGACCGTTGGCTCCCAGCAGCATGTTTTTCAGACGGCCACGGATGAAGATGTGTCCTTCCGGACCCATCGTGGCAAGGTCGCCCGTGTGGTACCAACCCTCGCTGTCGATAGCTCGCTGGGTGGCTTCCTGGTTTTTGTAGTAACCCAACATCACATTGGGGCCACGAGCAATGATTTCACCCTCGACGTTCAGCGGGTCTGCCGATGCTATCTTCACCTCCATATTGGGCAAAGGCTGTCCACAGGAGCCTGGCTGGAAGTCGTGGTAGTCGCTATACGAGATAAGCGGTGCACACTCCGTAGTGCCATAGCCCACCGTGAAGGGGAAGTCGATGCTCTTGAGGAACTGTTCTATCTCCTGGTTCAACGGTGCGCCACCGATGATGACTTCGTAGGCCCGTCCGCCAAAGGCGTTGTAGACCTCCTGACAGATACGTGCCTTGACCTTCTTGGAAACGACAGGCATCTGCAGCATAATCTTGATGGCGTTGCTCTGTATCTTGGGGAATACGCGCTTGCGGATAATCTTCTCGATGATGAGCGGAACGGCAATGACGACGTCCGGCTTGACTTCCTGGTAGGCCTCGGCAATGATGGCTGGCGAGGGCAGACGTGTCAGGAAGTGCAGGTGGTAACCTGAGCAGAAGGGGAAGAGGAACTCGATGGCGAGACCATACATGTGGGCCATCGGGAGAATGTTCAGCATGTTACTGAACTTGGGCATGTGAATAGCCAGATTCTTGAGACAGAAATCCACATTGCCCCAGATGGCACGGTAGGGTAGCATGACGCCCTTGGAGAAACCTGTTGTACCACTGGTGTAGTTGATCATGCATAACTCCTCGGCAGTATCCTGATGCCAGTGGATGTCTTCCTTGCGATAAGCATTGGGGAAACGGTGCCCGAAGAGTTCGTTAAGACGCTCGCGGGCATCGGTGAGTTTCTCGCTACGGGAGAGATGCAGGGAGAAGTCGGGCAGATTGAAGATACCCTCCAGATGGGGCATCTCGTCGGGATTGACGGTCTTTACCACGTAGTCGCCCACAAACAGTAGACGTGACTCGGAGTGATTGACGATGTTGTGAATCTGTTCTGCGTTAAACTCGTGAAGAATGGGTACTATAACGGCGCCATAGGTGATGGTGGCCAAAAATGCTACTGCCCAGTGTGCGGAGTTGCGTCCGCACACGGCTATCCTGTCTCCTTTCTGAATACCCGCTGCTTCCATCATGATGTGCAGCTTCTCAATTTTGCGTGCTACATCATGGTACTGCAAGGTGATGCCCTTGTAGTCGGTCAATGCATCGAGCAACCAGTTGTCCTTAATGGTATTTTCAATATAAGAATTGAAACTCGATATGTCGTTCATTGCACAATTTTCAAAATTTTGTGCAAAGGTAATGCTTTTCCTGCACATTCGCAAAATTTTTGTGCAATTTTTTAAGGTAAAAATAAAAAAGATAATTATTCCGACAAATGGAAGAAAAAAGTTGACGGTCACATAAAAATAAATGGAAATTTTCTTTGTGGTTTGTGCGATTTTTACTACCTTTGCACCCGATTTCGTAAAAAAGAGTTAATGAAGAACGACAACATCAAGAATCAGTATCGTGTTAACGAGCAGATACGAGTACGT
>OMQN01000149.1 GCA_900313235.1 uncultured Prevotellaceae bacterium
TTTACGAATTCTTGAATAGCAGCCACCAGCACATCATTCTCTGCTGGCGTCTGGGCGGCAATGCGGAAGTGGCGGGCGGTGAGTCCGCGGAAGTTGGAGGCGTCGCGAATGAGCAGATGGTGCTGACGCGCCAGGTAGTCCTTCAGTTGTGCGGCAGTATGTTCGGACTCAAACTGACAAAGCATGAAGTTAGTCTGCGTCTCTTGCGTGAGGATGCCGTCAATCTGTTGCAGCATGTCGCGCAACCGACAGGCCTCGTTCAGGTCGGGCGTGCAGCGCAACTCGTCATTGTGCAGCAGGAACTTGCCAGCCTCAACAGCCAGGGACGACACACTCCAAGGACGCAGAAAACGGCGCAGATGAGTTGTCAGTGCGGTATGTGCCGTGATGTAGCCCAGTCGTAAGCCCGGTATTCCGTAGGTCTTGGTGAAGGAGTGAATCTGGATGAGGTTCGGCATGCGTGCTGCCCATCGTGGCTGCATGATGAAATGGTGAGTATAGTTCTCGTAGGACTGGTCGACAACCACCAGGTCGTACTGCGCCATCATGCGGTCTATCACCGACTGGTCGTAGACGTCGCCCGTAGGATTGTTTGGGTTGCAGAGCCACAGCATGCGGTGCTCCTCGTCAGTACGGGGAAACAGTTGGCAGGCGTCTTCATACTCGCTGAACGTAGGGCGCGGAATGTCGGCCTGCAGCGGGAAAGCCTGTGCGATGAGGTAGATGGCCTCGGTAGCCCCGTTGGTGACGATGACTTGTTCAGGGGCGATGTCCTGTTGCTCGGCAATCAACTGTTCCAGCGACCATGCCTCAGGTTCCGGGTAGTGGCTGGCAAACTCAGGGTGAGCAGCCAGATAGCCCATCAGTGCCTGATGACTCTTCTGTGCACAGATGTTCGACGAGAAGTCTGAGACGATGTGCGGGTACTGGTAGGCGTCGTCGCCGTGTCCTTTAATCATGGTCCGAGATGATTTGATAGAGTTTATCCATGTCGACATGCTGCCGCACATGCGCTGCCAGCTTGTCGTACTGCTGGTCTTTGAAGGACTCAGGGGAGGACTCATGGGGACAGTCCCCATGTAATCCGCTACGCTGCTCACACAGGGGACAGTCCCCCTGATTCCCGTGATTCACATGCTTGCTGAGCAGGTGTTCAATGACGGGTGCATTGTCGAGGAAACCATGGATGTAGGTGCCGATGCAGTGGTCGGTCTGCAGGATAGCCTGGTCGGTATCGCTGACCCCTTGGTGAATCTCGTAGCCTTGACACGTTTGCCCATTGAAATGGAACGTCACCTGACGCGTAGTCTTCTCTGCCGTCATCGTGGTATGGATGGGTAGCAGACCGAGTCCTGGCAGACTGCTGATGCTGCCTTCAATGCCGTCGGGGTCGTTGACCGTCTGTCCTAACATCTGATAGCCGCCACAGATGCCAACGACCAGCTTGCCGTTGCGGTGAGCACGCAGAATGGCCTGTGCACAACCGTTGCGGCGCAGTTCCAGCAAGTCGTCGAGTGTCGACTTGGTGCCAGGCAGGATGATGATGTCGGCCTCTTGTAAGTCGCTGGTGTTGTTGGTATAGAAGAGGTTGACGCGCGGGTCACGCTCCAGCGTGTCGAAGTCGGTGAAGTTGCTGATATGCCGCAGCAGGATGACGGCAATGTTCACCTTGCCCTCAGCCAGTTGGCGCTGCTTCTTTTCAAGACTCACCGAGTCCTCTTCGTCGATATAGATATCTTTATAATAAGGTATAACGCCAAGGACAGGAATTCCGCAGAGGTCTTCCAGCATCTTACGACCTTCGTCGAACAGCCGCATGTCGCCACGGAACTTATTGATGATGATGCCCTTGATGAGTGCCCTGTCCTCTGGCGTCTGTAGCATGATGCTGCCATAGACACTGGCAAAAACACCACCACGGTCGATGTCGCCCACCAGGATAACATCTGCCTTGGCATGCTGCGCCATTGACATGTTCACCAAGTCGCGGTCGCGGAGGTTAATCTCAGCAATGCTGCCGGCACCTTCCATGACAATGGGGTTGTAGCGTGAGGCCAGGCGGTCGAAGGCGGCATGGACCTCATGGCGGAAGTCGGGACCGGTCAGCGAGGTAAAACCTCGCTGTACAAGGGAGGCTTTCCAGTAGTCGTAGGCATCCTTGTTGCCGATGGGCTTGCCGTGTAGCACCACCTGCGAGGTATGGTCGGAGTTGGGCTTCAGCAGTAGCGGGTTCATGTCCGTATGACAGGGGATGCCCGCCGCTTCAGCCTGTACAGCCTGTGCGCGTCCTATCTCCAGTCCGTCAGGTGTGACATAGCTGTTCAGGGCCATATTCTGTGCCTTGAAAGGGGCAGGGTTATAGCCGTCCTGTCGGAAGATACGGCAGAAGGCGGCAGCCACGATGCTCTTACCGACATCGCTGCCTGTTCCGGCAAACATGATAGGGTGTAGACGACGTTTCATCGCTGCAAAAGTAATAAGAAATGGTGAAATATCCAAATAAATTTGGTTATTCGCTCGTTTATTCTTACCTTTGCACCCGCAATAGGTTAGGGAACGGGGTGAGAATCCCCGACTGTCCCGCAGCTGTAAGCAGCCATTCGCGGTGTGAACACGATGTCACTGATATTATTGGGAAGACGTTCGCCACCCGGTTGCAAGTCAGAATTGTTGTACCATTCGTCTTCTGTACCTCTGGGGTTAGGTCCGTAAGGCGAGATACGTGTATTATTATATAAGTCTCGGAGAGGCTTATGTCGTGAGACAGGGAGTCTCTCCACTTTTTGGAAAAAACATTTGAATGAAGAAGATATTATGGTCTTTTGTCATCTTGTTCAGCATACCATTGTGTAGTGTCGCTCAGACAGACACTATTGCTGGCAAGACGCATCGCTTGCGCGAGGTCACCATCAGCAAAGACCGCCATCAGCGCGCCCTCCAGAGTACGGCACCCATGCACGTACTGGACCGCCGTGACATGCTGGTGCAGGGCGTGACGGATATGGCCGACGCACTACACCGCCTGCCGGGCATCACGCTGCGCGACTATGGTGGTGCCGGTGGCATGAAGACCGTCAGTGTGCGTGGCTTTGGTGCCAAGCATACGGGTGTCAGCTACGATGGCGTCATGCTGCCACCACACCCGCTACCCTCACTATCCAGACGTTGCGCCAGCCCTCGAACGACCTGCAACCACACATGACGGCACAGCTGAAAGCAGGCTCCTTCGGTTACATTTCTCCCTTCCTGCGCTATGAGCAGTGCTTGTCTGATCGTTTCTCCTTCTCTGTCGTCGGTGAGTATGTCCATGCCAAGAACGACTATCCATATACCATCAAGAATGGTATAGAGACTATCAACGACAGGCGTAACAACAGTCGCATGAACAGTGGACATGCGGAGCTGAACTTCCTGTGGAATACCAGCAGCTCGTCGCAGTTGGGCGGCAAGGTGTACTATTACGACAATGACCGTCAGTTGCCTGGTCAGGTGTTCTACTATAGTAATACCAGTCGCGAGACACTCCGTGACCGTAATGTCTTCGGACAACTGACATTCCAGCAGCGCTGGGGTGAGCAGTGGTCGCTGAAGCTGTTGGCGAAATACAACTGGGCGGCATCGCTGTACGATGACGGAATAGTGGCAGGATGGGTACAGGACGGCGACTACTATCAGCGCGAGGCCTATACATCGTTGGCGCTGCTCTATACCCCTACAGAACACTGGGCGTTCGACTATTCTGTTGACTATGCCCACAATAATCTGAACTCTACACTGCCTACCGACACGCGCCCCTATCGAAACACCATCCTGCAGTCTGCCACCGTTAAGTATCATCTCGGAAAGTTGACGGTGATGGGCCGTCTGCTTTACTCGCTCTACTTGAATGGGGCCTGTGATGGTGACGGTGCTGAAGATATGCGCCGTCTCTCTCCATCGTTGAGTCTGAGCTTTGAGTTGTTGCCACAGCTGCATCTGCGTGCCTCGTATAAAGAAATTTTCCGTGCACCGACGTTCAACGAAAACTATTTTTTCCACTATGGTAGTAAAGACCTGAAGGCCGAGAATACCCAACAGTTGAATGCCGGTGTCACCTATACAGGAAAACTATCGCACAACACAGACCTTACTGCCACCGCCGACCTCTATTATAATAAGGTGACTGACATGATTCAGGGTGTTCCGCACAACATGTTCGTTTGGACGTGCATGAACATCGGTAAGGCAGAGATTCTGGGGCTTGATGTTACAGCCAAGGCGGCACATACGATGGGCCGTCATACGCTGACAGCAGCTGTGAACTATAGTATGCAACGGGCTCAAAACCATACCAATCCCGAATCGCCCTTCTATGATAATCAGTTAGCTTATATGCCTCTGCATTCGGGTGCCGGTTCGCTGAGTTGGGAAAATCCGTGGGTCAACGTCTCTGTCAGCGGACATGCTGTCGGAGAACGCTGGAGTACTAATGAGCACCAGAACAGTACCCACATCAACGGCTATTCAGAAGTTGGTGCCACCATTTGGCGTCGTTTCCACATAGGCAGACCTCTTGCTGAGATACGCTTCGATATCAAGAACCTGTTAGACAAACAGTACGAGATTGTCAGAAGCTATCCGATGCCCGGTCGCAGCTGGCAACTCACCTTGAACGTGAAATTTTAATTCAAACAATTTTTATCTAATAACAAACAATTATGAAAAAGTATCTTTTTAGTTTTGCAGTCTTGGCCATGGGTATGAGCCTGCTGACTGCTTGTAGCAACGATGATGACAACACTCCTTCAAAGCATCTTGTTGACGTATCGAATGGTATGTTCCTTGTTGGTTCTGGAAACAAGAGCGCAGGTATCGATGGTAATGTCAGCTATATCGACTATGCCAAAGGTGTGTCTACTGCTAATGCTTTCAAGGCTGTCAATGGCAAGTCGGTAGGTAAGACGGCCAACTTCATCACGTCTTATGGTTCAAAACTTTACATCGTCGTTGATGGCGAGGCTACCATCTGGGTTTGTAACAAGCAGACACTGAAGATTGAGAAACAACTCAGCACGATTGAACTGCTGGGCGAGAAGGACGGTTTGAGTCCTCGTTGTGCCGTTGGCTACGATGGCAAGCTCTACTTTGCTTGCTATGGTAAGAGCTTAGATGGCGACAATGGTATTGTTGCTGCCATCGATACCGTTAACTTTGCTAAGCAACAGACCTATACTGTTGGTTCCTATCCTAACGGTGTCGCTCTTTGCGGTGGCTATCTCTTCGTTACCAACTCTGACTATGGTATGTGTGTAAAGCCCTCACTCTCCAAGATTGACTTGAAGAGCGGTGTCGTCACCGAGATTAAGAACGACGTCATCACCAACCCGATGGAGATTCTGACCGTTGACAACGCTGTTTATTTCTTGGACTATGGTACCTATGATGCCAGCTGGAACCAGACTGGCGCAGGTGTACGCAAGGTGACTCTCGACGGCCAGGTAACAAAGGTTGTCGATGGTACCGCTATGTGTACTGACGGCAAGAAGATCTATACCGTCAATGCTCCTTATGGTGCAGGCACCATCACTTATCCTATCTATAACATCGCTACTGGTGAGACTACTACTTGGGAGCCTAAAGGCATCTTCAGCCCTGCTCTCATTGCTGCAGACCCTGTCACTGGCAATGTCTTCGTCGTTTCTTATCAGGAGAATCCTGACAAACCTGGCAAGGCAGGCTATGCACTGCCTTCGTACACCAACCAGTACAACGCACAGGGTGATTTCGTGAAGAAGTATGAGAACACGGCAACAGGCCCCATCTCAGTAGTCTTCAATACTGGCGTCAAGTATGAATAAACAATCAACCTTATTGTCTATACTATTTGTCGTTGTTGTCGCCTTGGCCTCGTGCCGAGGTGGCAACAACACTTCTTTGTCGCAGGCCGATGGCGACACCGTTGCACTGAAGTATTCGTCACTGCTCACCATCGTTGAGCACGACGGCTATGTCGTTGCCGACATCAAGAATCCCTGGAAGCCCGGCAAGATGCTTCACCGCTACTATCTTGTGCCCCGTACATCAGATAACAAGCCTCAGACATCAGACATCACTGACGGCACAGTCATTGAGGTACCTATTCAGCGTGCTGCCGTCTTTACCACCGTCCACTGTGCCCTGCTCACCGAACTGGGGCTGGGCAGCCATATTGTGGGTGTGGCAGACTCCAAGTATATCAAGGTGCCTTATATCCAGCAGCAGATCAAGGCAGGCCGCA
>OMQN01000129.1 GCA_900313235.1 uncultured Prevotellaceae bacterium
TTATTAACTAAAGAAAAGAAAGGAAACGAATTATGGCAAAGACTCCAGTATCGATGACAATCGATGGTTACAAAGAAAGAGAAGTACTGATGGTAACCTACGAGTTCAATCAGGCTACTGACGTTGAGGGACAGATGGCAGGAATCCCCCGTGGCGGAAAAATCACTGTCCGAGTCAAGGCTCTCAACGATGGCACTCCCGACCTGCTGGCATGGATGACTGAGCGCAACCTTCCAAAGAACGGTGAAATCAAGTTCTTGGAGACAAAGACCAACAAGGAGATGAAGAGCATCAAGTTTACCAACGGCTACTGCGTCAACTTCGAAGAGAAGTGGGAAGACAAGATGGGACACTTCGAGGAGATCACCATCACCTGCAAGAAGATAGAGTTCGGCAACGTAGTGTACGAGAACGACTGGGCGTAGGGCTAGTTAAGAGTTTAGAGTTTAGAGTTTAGAGTTTAATTAAAGAATAGAAAGGAAACGAGATATGGCAGAGAATGTAACACCAGTAACCCTGGAAATTAAGGATTTCGCACCCCGTGAGGTGATGATGGTAGACTACAAGTTTGATCAGGCTACTGATAAGGAAGGACAGATCGCAGGTATTCCCCGTGGCGGAAGAGTGAATATCCGCGTAAAGGCCATGAACGATGGTAACAACCAGCTGATTGCCTGGATGCTCGACCCCACAAGTCCACGCGACTTCTCCATCAAGTTCGTCAACACCGTAGACGGCGCAGCCATGAAGGAGCTGAAGGGCACCAACTGCTACTGCGTGAACTACGTAGAGAAGTGGGAAGACGGACAGCAGCACTACGAAGAGATAGAGATTGTTTGCCAGAAGCTGGAGAACGGCCCCATAGCATTCAACAATCCTTGGCGATAAGGAATCATCGCATAAGACATCTGCAAAAGACTCAGAGGAACAACCCCTGAGTCTTTTGTGTGTAAAGAGACAGAATAATTGTGCACATTCAACACATTTCTCGAAAAAAAGAAGAAAAAACTATCACTTAGCCGATAATTCGTTGAAATCTTTTGGTTTTTCGTTTGTTTTGCACTATCTTTGCCGTCATGAAACAACTTGTTTTCATGGCAGCACTGTTTTTTAGTGCCTTGTGCCACGCCAATCATCAGCCACCTATGCGCCTTTGGTATAATCGTCCAGCGCAGCATTTCGAAGAGTCGCTACCTATCGGTAACGGTAGGTTGGGTGCGTTGGTATATGGCGGCACAGACAGCTGTATAGTCTACCTGAACGACATCACGCTATGGACGGGAAAGCCCGTAGACCGTAGCGAAGGCACTGGCGCTGCCCAGTGGATACCCAAGATCAGAGAGGCACTGTTCAAAGAGGATTATGCATGTGCCGACTCACTGCAGCTACATGTAGAAGGCCACAACTCAGCCTACTACCAGCCGTTGGGCACGCTGCTGATTGAAGACTTGGACAAAAGTTGCACCAGTGGCTATCGCCGCCAGTTGAGCCTAGACTCAGCAGTAGTCAGCGACAGTTTTGTGCGTAACGGTTCACCCGTTACGAGACAATACTTCGCCTCAGCCCCGGACAGCCTCATCGCCATCCGGCTGACAGGACTGCTGAACATACGCCTGTCGCTGACAGCACAGGTGCCCCACAAGGTGAAAGCCAAGGGCAACCAGTTGACACAGACGGGACATGCTGTCGGCGACCCCATGGAGAGCATACACTTCTGCACCATCCTGCAAGCCACCAACCGTGGTGGCAGTATCGAAGCCAGCGACAGTTCACTGACCATCCGCAATGCTCAGGAGGTAGTGATTTACATAGTAAACCGTACCAGCTTCAGCGGCTTCGACCGCCATCCCGTACACGAGGGAGCATCTTATCTGGAAAAGGCCATCGATGACATCTGGCATACGAAGAACTACACATACCAGGACTTCCTTCAGAGACATGTCAGCGACTACCGTCAGTACTACGACCGCTTGCAACTGCGATTGGGTAAAGCAAGAGAGAGTGATGACATGCTGAACATACCCACCGACCGCCTGTTGGGCGAGAAGTTGGACGACAATTATCTGGAGACGCTCTACTTCCAATACGGACGCTACCTGCTCATCAGCTCGTCGCGCACCAAGGGGGTACCTGCCAACCTGCAAGGACTATGGACGCCTCATCTGTGGTCACCATGGCGTGGCAACTACACGATGAACATCAACCTGGAGGAGAATTACTGGCCAACCTTCGTAGCCAACCTGGCAGAGATGGCTGAGCCGCTGGACGGCTTTGTACAGTCATTAGCCCAGAACGGCCATTATACCGCCAAGAACTTCTATGGCATCAGCAAGGGCTGGTGTGCCAGTCATAACAGCGACTTGTGGGCAATGACCAATCCTGTGGGAGAGAACAGGGAGAGTCCGATGTGGAGCTGCTGGAACATGGGTGGCGCATGGCTTGTCGAGACGCTATGGGAGCGCTACTTGTTTACGCAGGACAAGAGTTACCTGAGAAGCACTGCGTACCCGCTGATGAAGGGTGCTGCCGACTTCTGTCTGCAATGGCTGATAGAAAACCCCAAGCATCCTGGTGAACTCATCACGGCGCCATCGACATCGCCCGAAAATGTGTATGTCACGGACAAAGGCTATCGTGGCGTGACATGTTATGGTGGCACGGCCGACTTGGCCATCATCCGCGAACTGTTACTCAGCGTGGTGGCTGCAGGAAGGCTGTGTGGCGACAATGTTACGGTCTATCAGAAAGCCTTACAACGACTGCACCCATACACTATCGGTAAGGACGGTGATCTGAATGAATGGTACTACGACTGGAAAGACCCAGACCCCACGCATCGTCACCAAAGTCATCTCATAGGTCTCTATCCTGGTCATCACGTCACGGCACCAGAACTTCTGAAGGCCTGCGAGCAGACCTTGATACAGAAAGGTGACGAGACAACGGGGTGGTCGACAGGATGGCGCATGAACCTTTGGGCACGTCTGAAGAATGCAGAAAAGGCTTACCAGATATACCGCAAACTGCTGACCCCCGTAGCCCCAGAAGGCGGCAGTGCTCCCAACTATGTCAATGGTGGCGGCACCTACCCCAACTTGATGGACGCCCACCCACCCTTCCAGATTGACGGTAACTTCGGAGGGACTGCCGGTGTCTGCGAGATGCTGATGCAAAGTCATCTGCAAAGAAACAACAGCAAAGAGCCAACAGCCATCATCGAACTGCTACCCGCCTGTCCGAAACAGTGGAGCGAGGGCAAGGTAAGCGGACTCTGTGCCCGTGGCGGCTATGAGGTCAGCTTCGAATGGAAAGGAGGCTACGTACGTTCAGCCACAGTGAAAGCACGAAAAGCAGGTACCATCACCTTAGTATATAATCAACAAAAAAAGACATTCAAAATAAAAGCTGGGCAGACATTGCCCGTCAAGACATGGTAAACAAGAATATTATAGACACTACACTAGAGCAAGCCCGCGAATGGGGTAATGCTCAGTATCTGAAGGAGGGACTGGTGCTGACCAACCAGATAGCCCACGCATCCATCTCCAAAGAGCCTCAGCGCTTAAACTTCATCCTGATGGCACTATGTCATAAAGGAAAGGCTACTTATAGTATTGATACCCGTGAGCAGACGGTGCTCCCTGGTGACCTGTTCTTTATCTCCGAGCGTCATATCGTTGACAACTTCGATGCTTCGGAGGATTTCGACTGCCAGTGCATCATGCTGAGTACACAGTTCTATCATGGTTTTGTGCAGAACGTAAAGAACGTCTCGTCGCTCTTGCTGTTCTCAATGAACAATCCCGTGGTATCGCTCACCAATCAGGAGATACAGACCTACGGCAACTTCTTCACACTAATCCGCGAAAAGATAGCCGACGAGAATCACCACTACCGCAAAGAAGTGGTGCAAGCCTTACTGCTTGCGATGTTCTACGACATGTCGGGCGTCATCTACCGCGTTGAACAAAGCTCTGCCAAGAAGCAGAGCCGCAGCGATGTCATCTTCGCCCGTTTCATCGCCCTCCTGCAGGAGAACTTCCGCAAGGAGCGCCGCGTGGGATGGTATGCCTGTCAGTTGGAGATTACAGCCAAATACCTCTCGGAAGTTGTCAAGAACGTCAGCAAGCGTACACCCAACGAGTGGATAGACAGCTATGTAGTGCTGGAGTTGCGCGTGCTGCTGAAGAACTCGCCGAAGAGCATCAAGGAGATTACCGAGGAGTTGAACTTCCCCAACCAGTCGTTCTTAGGCAAGTATTTCAAGGAACATGTAGGAGTCAGTCCTTCTGAGTATCGAAAAGGTTAGCAACCTCGCAGAGCTCCTCATACCACGCCTCACCAAAGCGGCGAATGAGCGGTTCCTTCAGAAATTGATATACGGGAAGGCCCAGCGCCTTCCCTTTTTCTATGGCATCGCGGCAGACCTCCCAACGGTGG
>OMQN01000101.1 GCA_900313235.1 uncultured Prevotellaceae bacterium
GGATCATAATTGCGCTTCAGGTTGAACTCGTCGTTCTTGAAGTTTGCATCGACCTCAACGCCGATGGCAAAATTCTTGGAAACATTGAAGTTCACCTGTGTGCCAAAACGACCATTGAATGTGCTGTGCTTGGTTCCGCAGAGTTCCGGACCCACATAATAATTATTGCCCTGCTTCATGCCGTGGATAATGCTGTTGAAATCATCATAGTCCCACGTGTAGTTTACGCCGAAACCACAGAGGAGCACCCAGTCAACGACATCAGATGTGCGATGAGGATTGATGATGTTCGACATGTTGAGCAAGAGGTCGAGGTCACCGGTGAAAGCCTTGAACTTATATTCTTGATCGGCAGTAAGGCCAGGGAAACGGCTTACGGCAAATCCGCCCTTTGACTCCCATCCCTGTACATGCAGACGGGCACCAACTTTGGAGTTGAAGTAACGTCCGAAAGAGAGTGCGGCCTGTGGCGTAATCAGCTTCGAGATGTTGTAATCAGTGAAAGTGACCTGAGCACCACCCTGTACGGTGATGAAATTATAGGGGTAATTATCCTCTATTGTGGCCGTGGTGGTTTGTGCTACGGCTGCCGTGGACACTCCCATAAGGAGTGCCACAGCGGCGAGGTGCTTAATATATTTATTCATAGTTGTACTTCAGTTTAAAGTTATTTGATACTACCAGTCATCGTAGCGAAGTTTAAGTATGCTTTCTGGCCTGCAGTTCCATTGACGCCATCCTGATCACCTTCAGTGCGGATAACGATAGTAGTACCGAAGACATTGTACTCACAACGCCACCAGTCGATACCGCTGATATGAGTGAACATGCGTACTTTTCCATCGTTTGTGAAAGCAGGTGATACGAATTCACCTTCGGGGCCAGCAGGCTCTGTGAAGCGGTTGGCCTCATCAGGAATTGCTGCGTTCCAACCTCCATCAACGATTTCACCACAGAGATATACCTTTGGCTTGCTGATGGTAAGATCTTTTGATTTGGTATCCACTACAATCTGATACCATCCGCCTTTCTCCACTTTACAGTTGGTGCCGTCGTCAACATAGCCAGCTCCAGCTTCATCAGTTACGCTCATTTGGTTACCACCAAAGTCACCGCTCCAAGCTGCTTCTGGTGAGAACTTGAACTGTTCGCCATCCTGGAAGTAGCGGATTATCCAGAAGATGCCTTTCGTGTTACCGCTATCGTCCCAGTTGGAGTTCACGGCAAACATCTTCAGCCATGTAGCACCCCATCCAAGGTTGTTACCAGTCATGAACAACTCAGGATCACTCAGGGCTTTCACTTTGTAGGTGCCTTCCATGAGGTTGATTGTGATCTGATAGTTCTTGGCTCCTTCCTGGGCAGCAAACTTAATGTTGCCTCCAGCATTGTTGTAGGAGAAGGTGCCTTCATCGGCAACGATGTCAGTTCCTGGAAGAGCTGAAAGTGCAATATCCCAGTTCGTGATAGTTCCGCTCTCATTGAATGCTGAAGAGGGCACAAACTTAACTTCATAAGTTGTGATGTCTTTGACAGCAGAAATGGTGACATTGAATTCAGGATTTGCGTATGGGTCACCGCCGTTGTTGATCATGTGGTAGGCATCTACGCGTGTGCAGGTCCAGCCATCAATGTTACCAACTACGTAGTAGCCGTTAGGATCGATGAACGGTGCATCGGGTAGAGCTTTCACAAGAAATTCGCTAGAGGTGGCAGTCTTTACGGTCGATACGCCGTTGGTGAGCCACATCGAGACGGTGGCAGTAATGTCACGCTGATTCGGTGCCTTGCCATAGGTGCTCTCTACGTAGGATACGAGGTCGTCGAGGGCCATAGTTCCGTCGGCATTGATAGGAAAGGACGTGCCGCCGAGAGAGATCGTATAGAAGGGTGTATATGCTTCAGAAGAGGATGTAGGAGCAGTGATGTTGCACACTTTTACAGACTGCTGATCTTCGGTGAAGTCGGCAAACTTGATGACATCCACGGCAGAGACGCTACCGTTGGCGAATGTGACAGTTGCAGGCTGTTCCACAGTCTGTGGCGTTGCCCAGTCCTTGTAGTCTTCAGTACAGGAGACAAGGGCTGCCATCAGTGTCATTGCAAGAAATATTTTCTTTTTCATAATAGTTCTGATTTTTATTGTTTGATAAACCGGATGTAGCCCGTAATGTCGTTGAAGATGATGAGATAGGTGCCTTCTTCACCAATCAAGAGGTTGTCGCCACCGGAAACGCCATAGACATACATACCGTCGGCTGTCTCAATGAAAGAGCCGCCCTTGTTGAAGTCCCACGAACCGGCCTGCTTGATTTTCACCTCATCACCTGCAGCGAAAGTATGTGTGATATACCAATCGTGGTTCACGGCACCATCAAAAGTGAAACATGGAGACATAGGCTCGTCACTCCAACCATTGAATGAACCTGAGATGGCCATACCGTCATAGGCCTTGGGTGTGCCATCATAGGGCTCTATAGAGAGTTTGTCGGTCTTGGTGTTCAATGATATAGTATAGTAGCCGGCTTTAGGAACGGTGATGTTGCCAGAGCCGCCATCATTCTTCACGAATGAACCGAAGCTGTCACCTTGACCCCACTGTGTAGCCCAATTGTCATCCATGGAACCACGTAGTTTGAAGCCGTTGCCAGCGAGGTAGCCGATCCATTGAATCTCTCCTTGTCCAGTCTTTTTGTCGTACTCTGCATCGGAAATGGTCTGCATAGGGATAACACACTTACCCTTGTCACCGCCCCAAGAACCATCGCAGATGTCACTACCAATGAGCCACCAGAATTCAGGATCGGCAGCTTTGAGAGCTACGTAATAAGGGACGGTATTGATGTTCACGACATTTGAATAGATGGGATAGTACTCAGCGAAAGAAGCATCTCGGATAGCTGATTTAACACGTACTGATACTTTCTGGGTGCTAGGCACTTGATCTTCCTCCCAGAGGTTGAGCTGTTCCAAGGCTCTGGCGAAAGTAGCGGTGCTCACATTGGCTACGCCAGAAGAGTAAGTTTCATCGAGAGAAATATAGTCAGCCGCGGAGTTGTCTTCGGCATCGGCATCATATTCTGTGGTGAACGAACCTTTGGTGGAGAGTTGTACCGTATAGGTGGGAGTCACCGGGGCATTATAATTCGTGTAGGGCGTAGGCTGTGACCAGGTAAGCTCTATCGTCTCCGATTTAGCTAAGTCAATATGGGCATCAGCCAATGCGGGATTATTGAGCACAAACTGCGTGGGCTGTGTCAGCGTGGGGTTCGACTCATTGTCGTCCTTGCACCCCATGAAGGAAAGTGCAGCCACGGCCATGATTGCCAGCATCGCATTTCTATATATTCTTTTCATAATGATATGTCTTTTATTATTCAGAATTCAGTATTCAGTTGATTAATAGCCAGGATTCTGTTTCAGATTGGGGTTAGCGTTCACATCCTCATCTGGAATAGCGAAGAGGTTGAGGTGGGCATCAAAGCCTGCACCATTCTGTGAGCCAGCTTTCCAGTCCCAAAGGTAAGAACTGCTGTTGAAGAGTCCATAGCGCACGAGGTCGGTGCGGCGGAATCCCTCATAGTAGAGTTCACGAGAACGTTCGTCAAGAATCTGGCTGAGGCTATAGGTGGAAAGTGTGTTCGTATTAGCACGCTTGCGGAGAGCGTTGATATAACCTGTACCAGTTGCACTGGTAGTACCTCCACTCAGACGGGCATCAGCCTCAGCAGCAATCAGATATGCTTCTGCAGAGCGCATCAGGAAGTAATCGGTGTCAATAAACTGTGAGTTGTGGGGTGCACCACCGTTAGAATAGGTGTTGCGGAACTTACCCACTGCATAGCCAGAGGTGTACTCCGTTGGGGTTGTGACCTTCAGTTCACGTTCTACACCGAAGAATAAGGCGCGATCGTCACCGGCAGCCTGTACCATCTCTTGGATGTTGGCCTGAGGAGCATCGTTGTTGGGGAAGAACTTGGCAACGAGTTGACTGCGAGCGCGGTTACCTGCCCAGTATTCACTGGTTCCGTAGGCGTAACTCTTGACAAATACCGTGTCAATACCATCATTAGGTACTTTGTCCGTTGTTCCGCTGGGTAGCCAGGTCTGGGTCCCGTTAACGGTGTAAAGACTCAAGTCCATGTCGGCTTTCCAAGTAGAAGCCATCAGGAAAAGAGTAGTACCCCAGGAAGTGGTGGTGATACCGTCTTGCAGCAGTGGAAGAATAGCTTCCTGAGAAGCGCCGCTGCTACCATTGTCACCCATGAAGAGCATCTGATAGGCACTCCACTGGCTGTTGCCTTGTGTCCACAGCTTGTGAGGACCGTTGATGACTTTCTCTGCATATTCCTTGGCTTCGTTCCAACGAGCTGTACCAGTGTAAACCTCAGCATTGAGATACATACGGGCTAGTAGCAGGTTGGCTGCATCCTGATCGGCGCGTCCATAACCGTCGTCACTATCCTTGCGTGGGGCAGGAGCCAGCAACAAAGGCTGTATTTCCTTCAGTTCACTTTCAATCCACGCAAACAGATCGGCACGGGATTTCTGCTCAGGAGCCGTAGAACCCAGTGCGGTAGCGAAAGGTACATTTCCATAGCAGTCCATCAGGAAGTAATAGTAGAGTGCACGGAGGAAACGAACCTCGGCTGTACGGGTCTCATCGATGCCTTCGCAAACTTCGAGATAATGGTTACAGTAAGTAATACCTGCATAGAGACGATAGTAGAAACCTCTCAGCATGGGGTGGGAGGCATCATACTGGTTGTAGTTGAACGAAGGGATACCTTCGTCACCCCAGGCGCAGATGGCCTCATCAGTTGTGAGTTCATTAGCATTCCACATCTGGCGTACAAAACCGGTAGTACCACCGTCAAGTCCGTTGATGTCGCAGTCACCGTTGGCACCACCTTGTCCGGCAAGCGCCATATTGGCATAGCATTTTGCATAGAGGGAAGGCTCGCTGACCACCATCGTTGAACTCGGGTCGATAGGGGTGACGTCCAGATCCTTCGTGCACGAACTCAATCCAGCGACAACCATCAGGAAGGCTGTAGCGGGAAGTATATTTTTGAAATATTTGAAGTTCATAATTGTACTGTTTTTTAGATTTAGAAATTGAGGTTCAGACCTACCTGAATGGTAAGCGGACGGGGATACATGTTGTTATCGATACCACCACCTACTTCAGGATCGATTCCTTCATACTTCGTAATGGTAAAGATATTGGTACCTGAAGCATAGACACGTCCGGAAAGACCTTTGTAGTTGCCACCTTGGAACAGGTTATCGAAAGTGTAGCCCAAAGTGATGTTGTCGCACTTCAAGAATGAAGCGTTGTGTACATACATATCAGACTTCTGGTGATCGTAAGTGCTCCAGTTAAGTGCCACAGCTGATGGAATCGTATTCTGCAGGTAACCGTACGAAGAGTCATAACGCTTCGAGGTGTTGGCATAACCTGCTTGTTTGTCCCAATAAACGTAGTTGTCAAAACTTGCGCGGAGAGAGAAGCCAAAGTCCCAATTCTTATATTGCAGGCGTGAACTCAGACCTGCGGTGTAAGGAGCGGCAGGACTCTTGTAGAAATAGAGATCGGCCTCTGTAATCTGTCCATCAGCGTTACGGTCAACATAGACACCTTCGAGAGCCTTGCCATCCTGGTCGTAAACCTGCTGATATACGTAGAAGGAATAAGCAGGATGTCCAACGGCATGAGCCTGGACGGTACCACCGGTACCTGCAGAAATGCCACCCACTTTCACAACGGCCGACTCACCAGTGAGTTCGGTAATCTCGTTCTTGTTGTGTGTGAAGTTGGCGGTCACTTCCCACTGCCAGTCTTCTGTTACAACAGGACGTACGGTGAGGGCTGCTTCGATACCGCGGTTCTCCAGTGAACCGATGTTGCTGGGCACCTGGTTGCGGAAGTTAACACCTGCAGGAACAGTTGACGTGTTGAGCAGATCCGTTGTCTTACGATAGTAATAGTCAACGCTACCGCTGATACGGTTGTTGAGGATACTGAAATCAAGACCGGCATTATAAGTCGTTGTCGTTTCCCAAGTAAGGTCTGTATTCACTGCATCAGGACGATAGAGCAGACCATCGGCAATGACGCCATTGATAGGATAGCGACCATCCACATTTGTGGTGTTTACGTTATAAGAAGCGAAATAGTTGTAGTTACCGATACCGTCTTGCTGTCCTGTCTTACCCCAACCAAGGCGGAGCTTAATCTCGTTGATGGCCTTCACGTTTCTCAGGAAAGCCTCTTCATTGATCTTCCATCCGATAGCTACTGAGGGGAAGGTTGCCCAATGCTCCTTGAAACGGCTGGAACCGTCGCGACGAACAGTAGCAGTAATCATGTAACGGTCAAAGGCGATATAGTTCAAACGGCCGAAGAAGCTGACGAGATAGCTCTCCTGCTTCCAGATACCGACACTTGGCTTATAGAGTGTGCCAGCGAGTGGCTTGCCTGTCTCCTCGTCTGTTCCTGTGTTTGTTGCAGGATAGAAACCTGTGTAATAAGAATCACCCCAATATTTGTTGTGGCTCCACTCGTAACCAGCCATGATGTCGAAGTGCTGAGTCTCGAGGAAGTCTTTATAATATTGTGCATAGGCAGAGAAGGTGAGGTTATATTTCTTTTCAAAAGTATAGCCGCTATTGCCATAATAGAAGTTAGAAGGACCCCAGTTGGCATAATCGGTATCTTGTTGACCATTTGCCCAGTCACCGCTGGCATTGGCATGGAGACGAAGATCTTCGAAACCATGAATCTGATAGTCAACCTCTACATTACCCATATAGTCGTACGAATTAGCCCGGTCGTT
>OMQN01000098.1 GCA_900313235.1 uncultured Prevotellaceae bacterium
CATGTTGGTCTGTACGTTACCCTTATCGTCAACCCATGTGATGCGGAACTCACAAACACGATCGGGGATGCAAAGGCGCTCGATGAGGTTGGCCTTTTCGAATTCGGGGTGTTTGTTGTACTCCTCCTCGATGGTGGGAAGTACCTGACTTACTGCCTGGATGTACTCCGGCTCGTTGGGAAATCTCTGTTTCAGATCTTCTACAACTTTTGCTGCATTCATAATCTTTTTACTTTTAGAGTTGTTATACTATTGAAACTATGTGTTGTCTTTATTTTGTGCTTGCAAAATTAAAGCGAAAACATGGAACTACCAAACATTTTGTTACTTTTTTGCTAAAAAAGATAACTTTTTGCTATTTAATTGATTTAAATCAAGAGAAAACGACATAATAATTACAATTTGTTGTGTCCGATAACAATAAGAATTGTCATTTTGCGCATCTTGAAGAAAAAAAATGTCGCTCACTCAGTGGTGAACGACAATTCTTCTTTCTCTTTTACCTTACTTATATGAATAATGCTATCAGGTTGTAAGTCTTCATTGACGATGAGCTCCGAGATGCCATCTTCGATATAAGTCTGTATGGCTCGCTTCAGCGGACGGGCACCAAACTGTACGTCGTAGCCCTTTTCGGCGACAAACGCCTTTGCTTCGTCAGACAAGTCGATGGTGTATCCAAGGTCAGCAATACGTCTGTAGAGTCCTTTCAGTTCTACATCAATAATCCGTTTGATAGCTTCAAGATCAAGCTGGTCGAAGGTGATGATTTCATCCAAACGATTTAGGAATTCGGGTGAGAATTGTTTTGACAGTGCCTTCTGCACAATCTGACGCGCGTGTTCCTTGTCTTGTTCGTTGAGCATCAATGCGGAAGAAGAGCCTGCATTAAAGCCTACGCCACGTCCGAAGTCCTTCAACTGGCGTGTACCAGCGTTGGAGGTCATGATGATAACAGTATTGCGGAAATCTACAAAGCGGCCGTTGCCATCTGTCAGTCTGCCTTCGTCCAACACCTGTAGCAACAGGTTGAAGACGTTGCCGTGAGCCTTCTCAATCTCGTCGAGCAGAACAATAGAATAGGGATGACGGCGTACACGTTCGGTCAGCTGGCCACCTTCTTCGTAGCCTACATATCCTGGAGGTGCTCCAATGAGTCTGCTGACGTTGAATGACTCAGTATATTCTGACATGTCGACACGTATCAACGCATCAGTCGATCCAAACATAAACTCTGCCAGTTTTTTTGCTAGATACGTCTTGCCTACACCCGTAGGACCAAGGAACATAAAAGCACCAATGGGATGATTGGGATCTTTCAGTCCCACACGGTTGCGCTGAATGGCTTTTACCATCTTGTCGATGGCTTTGTCTTGAGCAATGACATGTTGCTTCAATTCTTGAGCCATACCCTTTAGGCGGATTCCTTCTTCCTGAGCCATTCGTTGTACGGGGATGCCTGTCATCATACTGACAACTTCGGCCACCTCGGTCTCTGTGATAGTCGGACGCACGTCCACATCACCGTCTAGCCACTTTTTGTTCAGATCCTGCAATTCACGTTCCAGTGCTGTCTGGCGGTCGCGATAGCTGGCTGCCAGTTCAAAGTTCTGATGGCCCACAGCCTCTTGCTTCTTCTCCTTGACGTCTTTAATCTCTGCCTCTTTTTCTGTAATCTCGGGAGGAACGTTCGCTGTCTGCAGATGTACACGTGAGCCTACCTCGTCCAAAGCGTCGATAGCCTTGTCGGGCATAAAGCGGTCGCTGACGTAGCGGGCTGTCAATTTGACACATGCCTCCAGTGCTGCGTCCGTATAGTTGACGTGATGGAAATATTCGTAGCGCCCACGGATGTTGTGCAGAATTTCGATCGTCTGCTCGTTGGTTGTCGGCTCCACCTGTACCTTTTGGAAGCGGCGCTCTAGGGCACCGTCCTTCTCAATCGAATTGCGGTATTCGTCGAGCGTAGTGGCACCAATACACTGGATGGTACCTCGGGCCAGTGCCGGCTTTAGGATGTTGGCTGCATCCATGCTGCCAGGTGTGCTACCGGCTCCGATGAGCGTGTGTATCTCGTCGATAAATACAATGATGTCAGAGTTTTGCTCCAACTCCTTCACCAACATCTTCATGCGCTCCTCAAACTGTCCGCGATACTTCGTGCCTGCTACCACGCCCGTCATGTCGAGCGTGTAGATGCGTTTATTAAATAAGGTGGGCGAGCAACGGTGCATGACAATCATCTCCGCCAACCCCTCTACGATAGCACTCTTACCCACACCAGGTTCACCGATAAGGATGGGATTGTTCTTCTTTCTGCGTCCCAGAATTTCGATGACGCGTTGTATCTCCTTCTCACGACCAATACATGGGTCTAGTTTGCCAAGAGCTGCACTCTCTGTTAGGTTGGTACCGAAATTGTCCAGCACAGGAGTCTTCGACTTTGTCTTCTGCTGTTGTGTGGTCGTTGCCTTTCCAGCGGCAGAACTATTAGATGTCGTGTCGCCACCTGAAGTGCTTTCCTCCTCCTCGTAGTCCTCTTCAGGCATTCCGATACCATTGTTCACATTATCTTTTACACTTAGAAGTGTAAGAACGTCTTCGTAATTCATGTTGTTAAATTCCAATACTTGTTTGGCACCATTCTCCGCTTGGTCATGCAGAATGGCTAACAGCAAGTGTTGCTCGTCGACCCTCGTTGTGCGCTGCAGGCGTGCTTCGAGAACCGCTAACTTCAGAATGTTGCTTGCCTGTTCATTGAGAACCAGTTCGGAAGTCGTTATGGGGGTACCTATTTCGTCCTCGCGCACCTTAGTTTCCAGCGCAATTTTGATAGATTGCGGATTGACATCGAGTCTTTGGAACACGTCGAGCACGGGCCCATCCTTGCTGCGCATCAGACCGAGTAGCAGATGCTCTGGCCCTACACTGCGGCTCGACAGGCGGGTTGCCTCCTCACGTGAGAATGCGAGGACTTCAGATACCTTGGATGAAAATTGACTAGTCACTATAATTCATTATTTGACAATTACCTAATTGACAATTTTCTCGCAAATATCGTGCCAAATACTCTTTATTTGTCGAGACCATAGAGGTGAGCCAGCGCTGCCACCGCTCTTCTCCAGTCAGTGTCCAACGAGAAACGAGTCATGCTGTCAGCGCTGTTGTAGTAGCTGAGCACCAATTCTATATCTTTGTCATTAAACAGTGGATTAGAGTAGCTGGCATCCATGAACATTTTGATCATCTTCACCTGTTGTACGTTGGGCTTGGTGGTCGACTCGATGAGCTTCTCCACGTAGAAGTTGACGAAGTTGTCCATGGCGATGGCCTGCTTGTCCAGGAATGTCACACTAGAGTCGGGCATCTCCTCACGCATCTTGATGGCCATGTAGTTCAGCGCGTCTAACTTGAACTGACTGATCTGTTTCACTACGCTGTTGGCTTTCGGGTCGCTAACTGTAGCCTTAGCTTTCTGACGAAGTTTGTTGTAGGCCTCTTGAGCCTGTACACTGGTGGTAAGGACCAGCAGTGCGAGTAATATCCATTTTCTCATATCTGTTTCTTTAAAAATAAGTGATTCGTAATGATATTTGGTAGTTCCTCTTGATAGTGAGTTACCATGATGAGCGTCTTTCCCCGACGCTGACAAAATGTCTCAATAATGTCCTTGGCGAGTCGGCGGTTCCATAGATCCAGGCCGTGCAGGGGTTCGTCGAGAATCAGCAGTTGCGGATCTTTCACGAAAGCTCGTGCCAACAGTACTAGTCGCTGTTCACCGCTAGAGATCTGAAGGAATGGCTTGTCTGCCAAGTGTCCGATTCCAAACACGTCGAGCCACCAACGGCACTTGTCGTAGTCTTGTTCGTTGGGTACAGCATACAATCCGATAGAGTCCATCAATCCACTGGCAACAATACGTATTGCCGGTAAGTTGCGCTTGTAGCTGCGGTGCATCTCTGGCGACACATAGCCAATGTGCTTCTTAATATCCCAGATGCTCTCACCGGAGCCTCGCGGACGGTCAAAGAGGGTGATGTCGCAGGCATAGCTCTGTGGGTTATCGGCACATACAAGAGATAGCAGTGTAGACTTACCACTGCCATTTTGTCCTGACAGTGCCCAGCGCTCTCCATTGCATACTGTCCAGTTGAGGTCTTTTAATATTGTTCTTTCGCCATAGCGTATGCATACATTTTTCATGTCAATGACGTGCTGACAGTCGTAGTCGTTGTCTGTATATGGAAGTGACAGGATCGCTTTCTGCTGAGAAGGCGACAGTACGTGTTGTGGAACAGTCTCCTGTGTGCCTATCCATTTTACCTCGTCGACAAACGATGGTATGTCGTCCGTCTTCGACATGACGAGCATGATTTCCATATCCCTTTCCTCAGCCAGCAGTTTCAGCAAGTCTCTCAACTGGTCGCGCGTCTCGGCATCTAGTCCGATGAACGGATTGTCCATGATGAGCAGTTGCGGATTTGCAAAAAGTGTCTTTGTCAGTTGGAATTTGCGCAACTCGCCACTCGACAGTGTGATGATGTATTTATCCAAAAACTCATCCATGTGGAACAGCTGGTATAGCTGGTCGCGCTGTGCTCTACGCTCCTCCGTGTCTTCACCAGCCAACAGATAAGCTCGCTGTAGTAGGTCACCCACTGTCGGTGTCTCGTGGTCTATGTCGTGCTGGTTCCAGCGTAGCTGCAAGTAGTATTGCCCGTCCACATTGACACCGTACGAGTCAGTAAACGCAATGTAGCGCACTTTGTCGCTGGCCAACTGCTTGCGCAGCTGGTCTATATACAGCGTCTTGCCGCTGCCGTTACGTCCTGCAATGGCGGTTATCTTCATTTCCTATTTTACTATTTCTTTACTCTTTCCTTGTTCTTGACGATAAAGTCTTTCCATCCTTTGTAATGAGCCTGGGATTCTGGGCGGTTCATCTGCATGAAATGACAGTAGGCTGCACCCAGCGCATCGGTGGCATCCATAAACTTGCCCAGTGCATCCTTGTCGAATTTCAGCATTCGTTGCAGCATACCTGCCACTTGCTCCTTCGAAGCTGCACCATTACCCGTTATGGCCATCTTGATTTTCATAGGTGCATACTCGTGAACGGGTACGCCTCGCTGTATGGCCGCGGCAATAGCTGTGCCCTGCGCTCGTCCCAGCTTCAGCGTGGTCTGCACATTTTTGTTCAGGAAGGGGGCCTCGATCGCCATCTCGTCAGGCAGATAGCCCTCTATGATGCCTGTCACACGCTCGAAGATATGTCCCAATTTCAGGTATCCGTCGCCAAACTTACGCAAGTCGATAACACCCATTGTCACCATCTCTGCCTTGTTGTCTACGACTTTGATGACGCCATATCCCATGATGTTTGTTCCAGGGTCTATGCCCAGTATCACCTTTTCCATGTCTAGTTTCTATTTACGCTTGATGCTGAATAGCCCCAGTCTATGGGTGTAGCCTTTCTTATGCAGCGACCTCAGCTGATACATACCTTCTGGCAGTCGGCTGATGTTAATCTGTTCACGATTGGTATAGGTCTGCAGCGTACGTCCTTTCATGTCGGTTACCACCAGCAAGTCAGCATCGAAGAGGTTGCGTTGAGGTACAGTCAGCGTTCGACCATTGTTGGCCAACAATGTGGTAACGGCAATGGCGGGCTTCGATTTTTCCACCCATCTGATGGGCTCGCTCTCGTTGCCATAGCGGTCTAGTGCGGTGACAGCGTAGTGTAGCAAGGGTTTACCGGCTTTTCTACGGATGCTTAGCTGCGTTGCTTTCTTTCGTATGGCTATGAGGTTCTCCGGACGCGTGATGTCTACGGGCTCTTCTGACGATGCATACACATTATAAAGTAAGTAGTTGCCGTCGCTGCGGTCTATAGCGCCACTCCATGTCAGGTTGTCACCCCCTATGGTGTGTTCCACACTCAGACAGGTAGGAGCTGTAGGCGCCAAGCTCTGTGCCCACGTCATTGGCGGAATAAGTGCTGGATGCTGGTCATGCTGACGCATCAACTCATAGACACCCTTCACATTGTCTAGCAGGAACTTGGTACGGAAATGGCAGTGTCCCACACCTAACTGCCGAGTAACACTCAATTGGCGCTTCACCTCTGTCAAAGGCCAGTTGCGTTCCTGTGGGTGCAGCATATAAGTGCCCAGTCCTGACACGATGGTACGTCCGTTGCTCTGCTCCTGCCAGTCTATGGCAAAAGGGTAGAAGTTGTTTCCCTTGAAGTACATCATCGGGTACAACTGGTCCATTAGTCCATCGCGTAGCCATCCCTGTGCGTCTTGCGCTACGCGGTTGTAAGCGTCCCATCCTCCTGAGCGGTAGCGTGACAGGTTGCCCGACTTACCTATGGGCGAACAACTCATCTTTACCCATGGCTTGTGGCGCTTCACACGTTGATTAACACTGCGAACAATACGGGTTATGTTCTCCCTGTTCATCTTGCCACGCCATGTCTCTGGATAACGGATGTAGTCCAGGTGTATGCCGTCAATGTCGTAGCGTGTCGTAATCTCTTCGCAAATGTTGGCGATATAGTCGGACGTACCGTAGGCCTCAGGATTCATGTAGCCCTCGTCACCGATACGTTTTACCAGTGATGGATACCACTTACGCATTGTCCTGCAACCAATTGTGTTCCACTTGCCTATGGGGATGGCTACAACCCAGGCATGCAGTTCCATACCTCTGCGATGACACTCGTCAATGGCAAACTGCAGCGGGTCCCAACCGGGTGTCTTGCCAGGCACTCCCGATAGGCTACCCTCCCACGGTTCCAAATCAGACGGGTAGGCGGTGGTAGCCCGTACACGTGTTTGGAACAGTACTGTATTGACATTGATGTCTTTCAGATCGTCGAGCATGCGGCAAAGGTCTTCCTGCTGTCGCTGAATCCCCATTCCGTCATGCGCATAACTTTTAGGCCAGTCCAGTCCACCTAACGTTGTCAACCAGACGGCACGAACTTCATATTTGGGCTGTGCAGTGACTGAAAGAGCACAGAATAGAAGACATATGTAAAGAAATTGTTTCAATTTTCCACTTTTTGTGTGCAAAGGTACAAAATAATTCGTGATTCATTATCCTTATTTCATAATTATTTGTTACTTTTGCAGCAAGTTTTGTAAATGATAAGAAAATAATGATTACTTTTTCATTGAGCTTTATAGCTCTCATCCTAGGTTATGTGTTATACGGAAAGTTTATTTCCCGTATGTTTGGCCCTGATGACCGTGTAACACCTGCTGTGGCAAAGGCCGACGGGGTGGACTTCATTGTTCTTCCTAACTGGAAGGTGTTTATGATTCAGTTCCTGAACATTGCGGGAACAGGCCCTATCTTCGGCGCTATCATGGGTGCCAAGTTCGGTCCGGTGGCCTATCTGTGGATTGTGTTGGGATGCATCTTTGCAGGTGCTGTCCACGACTATCTCTGTGGCATCTTTGCAGGTGCTGTCCACGACTATCTCTGTGGTATGCTATCCATGCGTCATGGTGGTGCCAGCCTGCCAGAACTGGTGGGTTTATATTTAGGTAAGTCTACAAGGGCAGTTACGCTGGTATTTACTGTGTTGCTGCTTATCATGGTAGGTACCGTATTCGTTTATTCACCCGCAGAAATCTTGCACACGATGGGTGGAGAAACCATGATGTGGGTAGGCATCATTTTCGTTTACTATGTCATTGCTACGATGCTCCCCATTGACAAAATCATCGGTAAGATATATCCCCTGTTTGCCTTCTCGCTGCTCTTCATGGCTGCAGCGCTGATGGTGGTACTCTTCGTTAAGATGCCGAACCTGCCTGAGCTGTGGACTCACTTCTATAACATGGGTAAAGAAGCACAGCCAGAGAAATGGACGGATGCCATTTTCCCAGCGTTGTTTATCACGATTGCCTGTGGTGCTATTTCCGGT
>OMQN01000046.1 GCA_900313235.1 uncultured Prevotellaceae bacterium
GAGTCAGGTGCTCTACCAACTGAGCTACGGGTGCATCATGTTTTGTTGTTCATTCAGCGCTCTTGCTGAATTGCGGGTGCAAAGGTACGGAGTATTTTTGAAACCACCAAACTTTTTTACGACTTTTTTGAGAAAAAGAAAAAAAAAAGCTCATTTCCCGAAGAAATGAGCCTTTTTGGTGCAGAATAGGAGAACATCAGATGAACAAAACGGTGAGTCCTGCCATCACAATGCTGACCATTGACATGAGTTTAATGAGGATGTTGAGCGATGGCCCAGAGGTATCCTTGAAAGGATCGCCAACGGTATCGCCCACGATGGTGGCCTTGTGAGCAAAGGAGCCCTTACCGCCGAAGTTGCCTTCTTCGACCATCTTCTTGGCATTGTCCCACGCACCTCCTGCATTGGCCATGAAGACGGCGAGGGTGAAGCCACAGGTAAGTCCGCCAACCAACAGTCCCAATACACCGGCGACGCCAAGTACGCAACCAACGACAATAGGAATGGCGATGGCAAGGAGTGAGGGGAAGATCATCTCGTGCTGAGCAGCACGGGTGGAGATCTCTACGCAAGAGCCGTAGTCGGGGGTAGCCTTGCCTTCAAGGATGCCTGCTATCTCGCGGAACTGGCGACGCACCTCTTCAACCATCTTCTGGGCAGCACGCCCCACAGCCTCCATGGTGAGACCACAGAAGAGGAAGGCAGCCATGCCACCAATGAAGGCACCAACGAGTACCTTAGGATTCATCAGGTTGACCTGGAAATAGTTCATGAAGTCGGGGATGGTAGCCTGAGAAGCAGCGATAACCTCGCCCTTGACATTCTCCATCATAACACCGGCACGATCCATGGCAATCTTGATTTCTTCGATATAGGAAGCCAGCAGGGCCAGTGCGGTGAGGGCTGCAGAACCGATGGCAAAGCCTTTTCCCGTGGCAGCGGTAGTGTTGCCCAGTGCGTCGAGGGCATCTGTTCGATGGCGTACCTCTTCGCCCAGTTCAGACATCTCGGCATTACCGCCGGCATTGTCGGCAATAGGTCCGTAGGCGTCGGTAGCCAGAGTAATGCCCAGCGTAGAGAGCATACCCACGGCAGCGATGCCAATGCCATAGAGTCCGTTGGCAAGGCTCTGTGAGGACATGGAGAGGTCGAAACCGTTGGCAAAGCCGAAGCTGAGGATGATGGCGATGCCGATGGTAATAACGGGGATGCAGGTGGAAATCATACCTGTTCCTATACCTTTTATAATAACGGTGGCAGAACCCGTCAGACCTGCCTCAGAAATCTTCTGGGTGGGTTTGTATGAGTGAGAGGTGTAGTACTCGGTAGCCTGTCCGATGATAACACCAGCCACCAGACCTGTGATAACGCTGCACGACAGCCACAACCAGTTCTCGATGCCCAGCAGGTAGAGAATGGCAAAGGTGGCAACGGCAATGAGTACGGCACTGACATTGGTGCCCAGTGAGAGGGACTTCAACAGGTCGCGCATGGTGGCGCCCTCCTTGGTGCGAACGAGGAAGATGCCAATGAGCGACAGGAAGACACCTACCGCAGCAATCAGCATAGGAGCGATGACTGCCTTGAGTTGGATGTCGACGCCTACGGCGGCAAAGGCTGCAGCACCAAGGGCTGCAGTAGAAAGAACAGAACCGCAGTAAGACTCGTAGAGGTCAGCCCCCATACCAGCGACATCACCTACATTGTCACCCACATTGTCTGCGATGGTAGCAGGATTGCGCGGGTCATCCTCGGGGATGTCTGCCTCGACTTTACCCACAATGTCTGCACCGACATCTGCTGCTTTGGTATAGATACCGCCACCAACACGGGCAAAGAGGGCCTGTGTAGAAGCACCCATACCAAAGGTGAGCATGGTCGTAGTGATGGAGATGAGTCCGTCGGCATCAAAGTAGTTGAGCACGACAAACCAGATGGCAATGTCGAGCAAGCCAAGACCCACCACAGTGAGACCCATGACGGCGCCAGAGCGGAAGGCAACCTTCAGACCGGCATTCAGACTCTTACGGGCAGCATTAGCCGTACGGGCAGAAGCGTAGGTGGCTGTCTTCATACCGAAGAAGCCTGCCAAGCCAGAGAAGAAACCACCCGTCAGGAAGGCGAAGGGCACCCAGGGATTCTGCACGTTCAGACCATAGGCCATGAAGGCAAACAGGGCGCAGAGGATTACAAACACGATGCCGACCACCTTATACTGTTGTTTAAGGTAGGCCATAGCACCCTTTCTCACGTAGAGGGCAATCTCACGCATGCGTGGTGTACCCTCATCTTCTGCCATCATCTGACGGAAGAAGAAAAAGGCCATGCCCAAAGCAACGATAGATGCAATGGGCACGAGCCAAAATACTGTTGGAATGATCATATATTAAAAATAGGTTAGTTAAAGGTTTTCGAGGTTTAGGTTTCGCTGAGAGTAGGGCAGAGCCTTACTCGTCAGCGATATAGTCAGAGAGACTCTCTGCGTCTTCATCATCGTCGCCATCGCCCAAATCAAACGTCGTGCGATAGTTGTTCTCGTTGATATCGTCATCATCGGGCTCTTCCAACTCCACATCGTCCTCGTCAGGCTTGTTGTAATCGTCGATGATTTCAACATCAGCATCCTCATCATCTTCTTCGTCATCGCCCAAGCGCGACTCATCGAATTTCATGCGAGGCTTGAGGGTCTCGGGTTTCAGCTTGGCGAAGATGGCTTCTACCCATGTGCCTTTGGCAACCTCCAGTACTTCATAGCCGTCAGCTACCTTTTTCTCGTACATGCCGCCCTTCTTGTGCAGACGGTCCTTGGGAAGAGTAGTGGTAGAGATATCAAAACCACTCTCAATGATGTCCTGGATTGACTGTGACAGTGAATCCCAGCCACCACCGAAGTTGCGGTCGATTACCTCAAGCAGTTTGGCAGCCGTGATATGACGGATATTCTCATAGGTAAGGTCTGTGACACGTGTGATAGGACGTTTCTTGATGGCCCACTGCAGTTTGGCGTCGTCGCCCACCTTGATGGTTCCCACTTTATAACCTTGTTTGGTATATTTCTCTTGCAAGAGCTTGTCGTCATCCTTGATTTCCTCAATCATAAACGCACTGCGAATAATATCGGCAATATGACGCAAGTTCTCCTTTAGTTCGCCGTCTTTGTCGGCAGCATCAAGCATACGGAAAATGTCATTCTCTTGGACGTCCCATACAGAACTTTTGGTCAATGTCTTCAAGCTAAGTGCTTTGTTCTTGTTCTCTTCTTTCATGTTAAAAAATAGTGTTTTTGATATTTTCTCTGCAAATGTACATACTTTATTTGCTTTTTACAAGTTTTTTCGCAGATTTTTTGTATTTTTGCAGTCGATTATGTCAGAACCATTAGCTGAGAGACTTAGACCCCGCACGTTGGACGACTATATCGGACAGCAACATCTGGTAGGAGAGGGGGCCGTACTGCGCAAGATGATTGACGCAGGACGCATCTCGTCGTTTATCCTTTGGGGACCGCCAGGAGTGGGTAAAACCACACTGGCTCAAATTATCGCCAACAAGTTGGAAACTCCTTTCTACACCCTTTCAGCCGTGACCAGTGGCGTGAAGGATGTGCGCGATGTGATAGAGCGGGCACAAAAGGGCCGATTCTTCAACGAGGCTTCTCCTATTTTATTTATCGACGAGATACACCGTTTCTCGAAGTCGCAGCAAGACTCACTGCTGGGAGCTGTCGAAAAAGGCATCGTCACACTGATTGGCGCTACCACAGAGAATCCGTCTTTCGAGGTGATTCGTCCGTTATTGTCACGCTGCCAACTGTATGTGTTGAAATCGCTGGAAAAGCAGGACCTGGAGGAACTTCTCCATAGAGCCATCACCAAGGATGTGGTATTGCGTGAGAAAAACATCGAATTAAACGAGACTTCCGCAATGTTAAGATATAGCGGCGGTGATGCACGTAAGTTATTGAACATCTTGGAGTTGGTAGTAGAAAGCTATAGCAATACTGCTGACGCTGGTGGCACCGACAATACCCCCATTACCATCACCGATGAAATGGTGGTTAATTGCTTACAGCAGAATCCGCTGGCATACGACAAGGATGGTGAGATGCATTACGACATCATCTCTGCCTTTATTAAGTCTATACGTGGCAGCGATCCTGATGCAGCACTCTATTGGATGGCCCGAATGATAGAGGGTGGGGAAGACCCTCAGTTTATTGCCCGCAGAATGGTGATTTCTGCATCAGAAGACATCGGTTTGGCCAATCCCAACGCACTGTTGTTGGCCAATGCCGCCTTCGATACGGTCATGAAGATTGGCTGGCCCGAAGCCAGAATCGCCTTGGCCGAGTGTTGTGTATATCTGGCCACATCGCCCAAGAGCAATTCTGCATACTTGGGCATCGACACTGCATTGGGCTTGGTGCGAGAAACGGGCAATCAACCCGTTCCGCTGCATCTGCGAAATGCTCCTACAAAACTGATGAAAGACCTTGGCTATAGCGACGGATATAAGTATCCACACGATTTCCAGGGACATTTTACGCCGCAACAATATATGCCAGATGCGCTGCAAAACGAGCGTCTGTGGCATGCTCAGCTTTCTCCAGCAGAAGAGAAACTGTATGAGCGCATGGTCAACTATTGGGGTAAAAGATATGAGAAATAACACCTGTCGCGTGTTATGATAAATAGAATATGGAATACGAAGAGATTGTACAGCAGATTATCGAATTTTTAGGCACTTTTGCCTTTGCAATATCCGGTATCAGACATGCTGCCGCCAAGCATTTCGACTGGTTTGGCGGCTACGTTTGCGGTATTGCTGTTGCTATTGGCGGCGGAACTATCCGCGATGTGATGCTTGGCACAACGCCATTCTGGATGACAAATCCTATCTACATGATTTGTACAGCTCTTGCACTGGTCTTTGTGATTATTTTCGCAAAACACATGGAAGGGCTCAGAAATACGTGGTTTGTCTTCGACACGCTGGGATTGGCACTTTTTACGATTGCAGGCATTCAGAAATCTCTCGTTTTCGGTCAGCCGTACTGGGTGGCGATTATTATGGGCTGTATTACTGGTTCGGCAGGTGGCGTAATTCGTGATGTACTGCTCAATAACGAACCCGTGATTTTCCAACGGGAAATCTACGCAATGGCGACATTGCTCGGAGGAATAACTTATTGGTTCTTAGATTATTTACAAATACCAATTGAAGTAACTGTTATTTCTTCGTTCGTAGTAACTTGTCTCATGCGTTTCCTTGCTGTGCGCTACCATCTGGCACTCCCAAAACTAACAACGGAGTAAGCTGAGAGTAGACCACGGTATAAGCTAGAGAAATATCTATTTATCATAATGCGTATTCTTTGTATAAAACAAATACAGCAAAGATTGCGCTGTTTTTTTGGCGGAATCAGAATTTTTTCGTATTTTTGCAGCCTATTATAAATAAGGTGTTGAAGTACACAATTCATTAACGAATAACAATACAGAAAATATAAAAGAATGAAACCAACAGCGATTCTGCTTTTGCACTGTCCCGACCAGCAAGGCATTATTTCAGAGGTAACAAGATTTATCACAGATAACCAAGGAAACATCGTCTACCTTGACCAGTATGTTGATAAGCAAGACGGCATGTTTTTCATGCGTATCGAATGGGAATTGGAGAATTTCCTGATTCCCCGTGAGAAAATCCAGGAATACATCAATACGCTGTATGCTCAGCGATATCAGATGACGTGCAAGCTGTATTTCAGTGACAAGCGTCCAAGAATGGCTATCTTTGTCAGCAAGATGAGTCACTGTCTGTACGATCTGCTGGCACGCTGGAAAGCCGGAGAATGGGACATTGACATTCCTTGTATCATCTCTAACCACGAGGATTTGCGTTATGTTGCTGAACAGTTTGATATTCCTTACTACGTATGGAGCATCAAGAAAGACCATTCCAACAAGGCCGAAGTGGAAGCTGCAGAAATGGAACTGCTGCGCAAGGAGAATATCACATTCATCGTGTTGGCCCGTTATATGCAGATTATCTCAGACGAGATGATTGCTGCTTATCCCAACCACATCATCAATATCCACCACTCGTTCCTGCCCGCCTTCGTGGGTGCCAAGCCCTATCATCAGGCATGGGAACGCGGTGTGAAGATTATTGGGGCAACCAGTCACTATGTTACTGCCGAGTTGGACGCTGGTCCCATCATCGAACAGGACGTGACACGAATCACCCACAAGGACACTCCGGAAAGTCTTGTACTGAAAGGCAAGGATTTGGAGAAAATTGTGCTGTCGCATGCCGTGTCGAAGCATATTCAGCGTAAGATTCTGACCTTTAAGAATAAAACGATTATTTTCAGCTAATGAACGTAGCCATCGTAAAATATAATGCAGGAAACATCTACTCAGTAGTCAATGCCCTCCGACGGATGGGTATTGAACCCCTACTGACGGACGACGCAGAACAGTTGCAGAAGGCTGACCGCGTCATGTTTCCTGGTCAGGGACATGCTGCTGAAGCTATGGAATATCTGAAGGCTCGCAGGCTTGACGAGGTAATACGTGACCTGAAGCAGCCCGTTTTCGGCATTTGTGTCGGTCAGCAGTTGCTCTGCAAGCATTCTGAGGAAGGCGACGTCGACTGCATTGGTATCTTTGATGCTGACGTCAAGCGCTTCCAGCCCCAAAAGCACGAAGACAAGGTGCCCTGTATGGGTTGGAATAAGCTGAGTCTCCCCCAGTCCCTCCAAAATGAGGGGAGCGTTAATCCCCTATACAAAGGCATCCTTTCTCCCCTCCCCTTGGAAGGGTCCAGAGAGGCTTTTGTCTACTTCGTCCACAGCTACTATGTGCCTGTCTGTCAGCACACTATTGCCACTGCTGACTATATTCTCCCCTACTCTGCATCCATGCATAAGGACAACTTCTACACCTGCCAGTTTCACCCTGAAAAGAGTGGAAAGGTGGGTGAACAAATCATTAAAAACTTCTTAGAGCTATGATAGAACTGATTCCCGCAATAGACATCATCAATGGTCAGTGTGTGCGCTTGACCAAAGGTGATTACGACCAGAAGACGGTCTATGGAAGTCCGTTGGACATGGCTCTTGAATTTGAGCGTATCGGTTATCAGCGGTTACATGTGGTGGACCTTGATGGTGCCAAATCGAAGCATATTGTCAACAGCGACGTTCTTAGCCAGTTAACGGCAGAGACGAGGCTGACAGTAGACTTTGGCGGTGGCATCAAGACAGACGAAGACATGGAGATAGCCTTTAACCATGGCGCCTCAATGGTAACCATCGGTAGTATTGCCGTCACAGAGCCCGACCGCTTCTTAGGATGGCTCGACAAATACGGCTCTGAGCGTATTATCCTGGGTGCCGACGTTCGCAACGGACGCATCAGCATTAATGGTTGGAAAGAAGATTCAACTGAAGACCTTCTCCCCTTCCTCAAAAAGTATATTGACGCAGGAGTCAACAAGGTACTCTGCACAGAGATTTCTAAAGACGGTACGCTGGCAGGTCCGGCCATTGACCTTTACAAAAAGGTGATGGAGACCTATCCGCAGCTGCATCTGATAGCTAGTGGCGGTGTGTCGTCAATCGATGACATCAAGGCTTTGGATGCCGCCGGCATTCCTGCCGTTGTCTTCGGTAAAGCCATTTATGAAGGTAAAATTAATCTGCAAGAACTATGGGACTGGCAAAACGCATAATACCCTGTCTAGACGTCAAGGACGGTGAGACCGTTAAAGGTATCAACTTCGTGAATCTGCGTAGTGCCGGAGACCCTGTAGAGCTGGGTAAGGCATATTCTGAGCAGGGAGCCGATGAATTGTGCTTCTTGGATATCACCGCCTCGTTTGAAGGTCGGAAGACATTCACCGAGATGGTAACAAAGGTTGCCCAGACGTTGAATATCCCATTTACAGTGGGTGGCGGCATCAACGAGTTAAAGGATGTAGAGCGACTGCTCTATGCAGGAGCCGATAAGGTGAGCATTAATTCTGCTGCCATCCGTCGCCCCGAACTCATCGACGAGATTACCAACCGTTTTGGTAGCCAGGTATGTGTTGTCGCCATCGATGCCCGTTTGGATGAAGACGGCTGGCACTGTTACCTGAAGGGTGGTCGCGAGCGCACAGAGCGAGGTCTTTTCGAGTGGGCCCGTGAAGCTCAAGAGCGTGGTGCCGGAGAGATATTGTTTACCTCGATGAACCACGATGGAACAAAGAACGGCTATGCCAACGAGGCGCTGCGCGAGTTGGCCGACACGCTGTCCATTCCCATTATCGCCAGTGGTGGTGCCGGCAAGAAGGAGCACTTCCGCGATGTGTTCACGGAAGGCCATGCCGATGCAGCATTGGCGGCGTCAGTGTTCCACTTTGGCGAGATACCCGTACCTGAATTAAAACAATACTTACACAACGAAGGAATAAACGTTAGACTATGACGATCGATTTTGAGAAAATGGGCGGCCTTGTGCCTGCCATCATACAGGATGCAACGACGAAGAACGTGCTGATGTTAGGTTTTATGAATGAGGAAGCCTACGAGAAGACTCTCGCTACCCAGCACGTTACTTTCTGGAGCCGTACCCGTAATACGCTGTGGACAAAGGGAGAGACCAGCGGTCACTTCCTGAATCTCGTAGATATGAAAATAGACTGCGACAACGACACCCTGCTGGTTCGCGTCAATCCCGTCGGCCCCACCTGTCATACAGGTACTGACACCTGTTGGGGCGAGGAGAACGAGGGCAATCCCCTACTCTTCCTCTCTGAACTGCAGACGTTCATCGACAAGCGCAAGCAGGAGATGCCTGAGGGGTCGTACACCACCAGCCTTTTCACCAAAGGTGTTAACAAGATAGCTCAAAAGGTGGGAGAAGAAGCGTTGGAAACAGTCATCGAAGCCACCAACGGCACTGACGACCATCTGGTCTATGAGGCCAGCGACCTGCTGTATCACCTCATCGTCTTGCTGACGGAGAAAGGTCTGCGTATCGAGGATGTTGCCGAAGAGTTACACAAGCGCCACGACCCCAACTGGGACAAGCAGCGCCGTGCAGCTAAAGCAGCAGGTAAAATGAAATAAGTCGCAAATCGACAAATAGTAAAATAGTCAAATTGTCAAATTGTCAAATACAAAGATGCTGATAGATTACAAGAAGGTAGACATCTACCATAAGGATGGCGCTCCCGTGCTACACGATGTTGACTTCCATGTCGATGAGGGCGAATTCATCTATGTTATAGGACGAGTGGGCTCTGGTAAGAGTTCACTGTTGAAGACCATCTATTTCGAGATGGATATAGAGAATGCCGAGAATGCCTTTGTGCTCAACCACGATCTTCGCGAGTTGAAACAGAAGTATATTCCCGCTCTTCGCCGACAGATGGGAATTATCTTCCAGGACTTCCAGTTGCTGGGCGACCGCACAGTCTATGAGAATCTGAAGTTTGTACTTAAAGCCACTGGTTGGAAGAAGAAGGACGAAATAGACGAGCGCATCCACGATGTGCTGGAAGATGTGGAGATGGCTGGATTCATCGATCGCTATCCCCATGAGCTCTCTGGCGGTGAACAGCAGCGTATAGCCATTGCCCGTGCCATCCTGAATCGTCCGAAACTCATCGTTGCCGACGAGCCTACGGGTAATCTGGACTTAGAGACAGCCGCCAACATCATCCAGCTGTTGCGACAAATCACGCAGACGGGTACCGCCGTTATTATGACGACCCACAATATCTCGTTGCTCAACGATTATCCGGGTATCGTCTATCGCTGCATTGACGGTCATTTGGAAGACATCACTGAGACCTACAACACGATGGCGCTCTATGAAGACGAAGAGACAAAAGAGTCTGCTACTGTCGACTACAGTGCACGTGAGGACCTCTCGATATGAGTTAAGAGTGAAGAGTTAGGAGTGAAGAGTTAAGAATTAAAAACAAAGATACAATGAAAGTAATGAAGTTTGGCGGTACTTCGGTGGGTACACCGGACCGCATGAAGGAAGTAACAAAGTTGGTAACCAAGTCAGGAGAACCCGTATTCGTCGTACTCTCTGCGATGTCGGGAACCACTAATTCGCTGGTGGAGATTGCCGACTATCTGTACAAGAAGAATCCTGAGGGTGCTAACGAGGTTATCAACCAGTTGGAGCGTAAGTACATGAAGCATGTCGACGAGTTGTACACCAAGGATGCGACGAAAGAGCAGACCCGCGAGTTCCTGGTGTCAGAGATGAATTATCTGCGCTCGTTCACCAAAGAGCTGTTCACCTCTTTCGAAGAGAAAAGCATCGTAGCACAGGGCGAGATGATGTCTACCAACATGGTTGTCAACTACATGCAGGAACAAGGCATCAAGGCCGTCTTGCTGAATGCGCTCGACTTCATGCGTACTGACAAGAACTCAGAGCCCGATCCCGTATATATCAAGGAGAAGCTGTCTGCCATCATGGAGAAGAACGAGGGCAATCAGGTATATGTCACTCAGGGCTTCATCTGCCGCAACGCCTATGGTGAGGTTGACAACCTGCAACGCGGTGGTTCTGACTATACCGCCTCACTGATTGGTGCAGCTATCAATGCCGAAGAGATTCAGATATGGACTGACATCGATGGCATGCACAACAATGACCCGCGTGTTGTTGACAAGACCGAGCCCGTTCATCAGCTACACTTCGAGGAGGCCGCCGAGCTGGCCTACTTCGGTGCCAAGATTCTGCACCCCACATGTGTTCAGCCTGCCAAGTATGCCGGCATCCCCGTTCGTCTGCTCAACACCATGCAGCCCGATGCTGAGGGAACTACCATCTCTAACAAGACGGAGTACGGCAAGATCAAGGCTGTTGCCGCTAAGGACAACATCATCGCCATCAAGATCAAGTCAAGCCGCATGCTGCTGGCTACTGGTTTCCTGCGTAAGGTGTTCGAGATTTTCGAGTCTTACCAGACCCCTATCGACATGGTGTGCACCTCAGAGGTCGGTGTCTCTATGTCTATCGACAACTCCTCTCACCTGGGTGAGATTGTTGACGAGTTGAAGAAATACGGTACCGTCACTGTTGACACGGGTATGTGTGTGGTATGTGTCGTTGGCGACCTCGACTGGTCGAACATCGGTTTTGAGACACAGGTCATGGACGCCTTGAAGAACATTCCCGTCCGCATGATCTCATATGGTGGCAGCAACTACAACATCTCGTTCCTCATCAAGGAAGAGGACAAGAAGCGTGCACTGCAGGCTCTTAGCAACGAGTTGTTCAACAAATAATCACTATTTCCGACACAAAGACAAATCACTATGAAAGGAATATTTCCTTTAGAAAAACTGGAACGCATACAGACGCCCTTCTACTATTACGATGCGGAACTGCTTCGACAGACGCTTCGCACCATCACTCAAGAGGTAAGCAAACATGAGGGCTTTTGCGTGCACTATGCCGTCAAGGCCAATGCGAACCCCAAGGTGCTGAAGATTATCCGTGAGGCAGGCTTGGGTGTCGACTGTGTCAGCGGCGGCGAGATAGAAGCCAGCGTCAAGGCCGGTTTCCCCAGCCAGCGCATCGTCTATGCAGGTGTTGGTAAGAGCGACTGGGAGATTAACCTTGGCTTGGACAACGACATCTTCTGCTTCAACGTGGAGAGCATCCCCGAGTTGGAGGTTATCAACCAACTGGCTGCTGCCAAGGGGAAGGTTGCCCGTGTAGCCTTCCGCCTGAATCCCAATGTGGGGGCTCATACCCATGCAAACATCACCACCGGACTTGCCGAGAACAAGTTTGGCATCGACATGCGCGACATGTTGCCCGTTATGGAGGAAGCCTCGCAGATGAGCAATATCAAAGTGGTAGGCCTGCACTTCCATATAGGCAGTCAGATACTTGACATGGGTGACTTCGAGGCACTCTGCAACCGTGTCAACGAATTGCAGAACGAGTTGGAGCGCCACCGCATCCGCGTAGAACACATCAATGTCGGTGGTGGCCTGGGCGTTGACTACCAGCATCCCAATCGTGTGCCCATCCCCGATTTCAAGGATTTCTTCGACACCTACGCCAAGAAGCTGAAGCTGCGCGACGGTCAGACGCTGCATTTCGAATTGGGGCGTGCAGTTGTCGCCCAGTGTGGCACTCTTATCACGCGTACCTTATATATTAAGGAGGGACACGTCAAGAAGTTCTGCATTGTCGATGCCGGTTTCACTGACCTCATCCGTCCCGCACTGTACCAGGCCTATCACAAGATAGAGAACTTGTCCAGCGACGAGGCACCAGAGGCCTACGACGTGGTAGGTCCCATCTGCGAGTCGACAGACGTCTTTGCCAAGCAGATTGACCTGAACAAAGCCCATCGCGGCGATCTTATTGCCATCCGCTCTGCCGGAGCCTATGGCGAGAGCATGGCATCGCAGTACAACTGTCGCAAATTGCCCGTGGGTTATATCAGCGAAGAATTATAAGATAGAGAGAATGAAGATGACAGATTACATAGAGATTAAGGGCGCAAGAGTTAACAACCTGAAGAACATCGATGTCAAGATACCACGCAACAAGCTCGTGGTGATTGCAGGTGTGTCAGGCAGCGGCAAGTCGTCGTTGGCTTTCGACACACTCTACGCTGAGGGTCAGCGCCGCTATGTGGAGAGTCTGTCGTCTTATGCCCGTCAGTTCTTGGGGCGCATGAACAAACCCGAGTGCGACTTTATCAAGGGCATACCTCCCGCTATCGCCATCGAACAGAAAGTTATCTCGCGCAATCCGCGTTCCACCGTTGGCACGACTACCGAGATATACGAATATCTGCGCCTGCTCTATTCCCGCATTGGTCGAACCTATTCGCCCGTCAGCGGTCAGGAGGTCAAGAAACATTCCACTGAGGACATCATCGCATGTACCCGTCAGTATGCACAAGGCACGAAATTTGTCATCATGGCACCCATCCATATGTCAGAGAATCGCACGCTGGAGCAACAACTCAAGGTATATCTGCAAAATGGCTATATACGTATGGCCTATGGTAGCAACATTGTGCGCATTGACGACTTCCTCTCCTCTCAGTCATCCTTCCCTTTGGAGGGCGAGGCTCTATATCTGGTCATCGACCGTCTCTCTGTCGACGATGCCAAAGATGCAGTCTCCCGACTGGTAGACTCTGCCGAGACGGCACTCTACGAAGGCCATGGCGAATGTCGCCTCACTTTCCTGCCTTCTAATATCTGCTACGACTTCTCCGTACGTTTTGAGGCCGATGGCATTACTTTTGAGGAGCCTACCGACAACCTCTTCTCCTTCAATTCACCTATAGGAGCGTGTCCTGAGTGCCAGGGCTTCGGCAAGATTATCGGCATAGACGAGCACCTTGTCATCCCAAATCCCTCGTTGTCTGTCTACGATGGTTGCGTGGTATGCTGGCATGGCGAGAAGATGGGCATGTGGAAGGATGAGTTCTGCCGCAGAGCAGCTCAAGATGACTTCCCAATCTTCGAGCCATACTATAATCTGACGCAGAAGCAGAAAGACATGCTGTGGCATGGCTTACCTTCTGATAAGCATCGTCCAAAGTATGAACGTGTGTCCATCGATGATTTCTTCCAGATGGTCAAGGAGAACCAGTACAAGATACAGTATCGTGTCATGCTCAGCCGCTATCGTGGCAAAACCACATGTCCCAAGTGTCACGGAACACGTCTCAAGGAAGAAGCCAACTACGTGAAGATTGGCGGTCGCAGCATCTCTGATTTGGTAGAGATGCCTATCATTCGCTTGAAGGAGTGGTTCGAACGATTGGAGCTTACTGAACAAGAGCGACAGATAGGTCAGCGACTGCTTACTGAAATCAATACTCGCCTGCAGTTTATGCTTGACGTGGGTCTGGGTTATCTCACGCTGAACCGTATGTCCAATACGCTGAGTGGTGGCGAGAGTCAGCGCATCAATCTCACCACCTCGCTGGGCAGTTCACTGGTGGGCAGTCTCTATATCCTTGATGAGCCCAGCATCGGACTCCATCAGCGCGATACCGACAGGTTGCTGAAAGTATTGAAGGAGTTGCGCGACCTGGGTAATACGGTCGTCATCGTTGAACACGACGAAGAAATCATGCGTGCTGCCGACTATCTCATCGACGTAGGTCCCGACGCTGGTCGACTGGGTGGCGAAATAATGTATGCAGGTCCTGTCAGCATTCCTGACAAGACTGACGTTGGGCGCAGTCATACGCTACGCTATCTCACCCATCAGGAAGAGATAGCACTTCCCAAGAGTCGCCGTCCCTGGAATCGTAAAATCACCGTCAAGGGGGCACGCATGAATAATCTGAAAGGTGTAACCGTTGATTTCCCACTCAACGTATTGTCTGTCGTGACTGGCGTTTCGGGTAGTGGGAAGTCAAGTCTCGTCAAAGGCATCCTCTACCCCGCCCTCAAGCGCCATCTGGGTGAGGTGTGCGACGCACCGGGTGAATACAGTGGACTAGAAGGCGACTACCAAGCCATCAGTCATGTGGAGTTTGTCGACCAGAATCCTATCGGCAAGTCCACACGATCCAATCCTGCCACCTATGTCAAGGCTTACGATGCCATCCGCGACCTCTTTGCAGACCAACCATTGGCACAGCAGATGGGTTTCACCAGCCAGTATTTCTCGTTCAATGCCGATGGCGGTCGTTGCGACGAGTGTAAAGGCGCAGGTGTTATCACTGTCGAGATGCAGTTTATGGCCGACCTCGTCCTGGAATGTGAGGCTTGCCATGGGCACCGCTTCAAGCACGACATCCTCGATGTGCGCTACAATGGCAAGAACATTGACGACGTACTCAATATGACTATCTCCGAGGCCATCACCTTCTTTAGCAAAGACAGCCAGGAGTCAAAAGCCAAGAGTCAGTTGCTGACAACCATCGTCAAACGCTTGAAGACACTGGAGGATGTCGGACTGGGATACATCAAACTGGGACAGAACTCGTCGACACTCTCTGGTGGTGAAAATCAGCGTGTCAAACTGGCTTACTTCATTGGGCAGGAAAAACAGGAACCCTCCCTCTTTATCTTTGACGAGCCTACCACCGGACTGCATTTCCACGACATCAACCGTCTGCTGCAGGCTTTCAACGCACTCATCGAGCGTGGCCATACCATTCTGGTCATCGAGCACAATATGGATGTCATCAAATGTGCCGACCACGTCATCGATATGGGTCCTGAAGGAGGCGACCGTGGTGGCAATGTCGTTATTACCGGTACACCTGAGGAAATAGCAGCCTGCAACAAGAGTTTGACGGGAAAATTCCTGAAAGAGAAACTATGACATCTCTTTCAAGGCTAAAAAATGTTAATCGAGAATTAATTCTCAATACACCATTCTCAATTGTCAATTTAAAGTATTACCTTTGCACTCGCTTTCGAGCAAAGAGATCTTTGGAAGACTGCCGATATGGCTCAGTTGGTAGAGCAACGCATTCGTAATGCGTGGGTCGCCGGTTCGAGTCCGGCTATCGGCTCACTCTCCACAGGAGTCAGAATTCAATGGTTCTGACTCCTCTTTTTTTCTCAAAAAGATGGTTCTGCGGATTTAGCTCAGTTGGTAGAGCATTGGCTTCCCAAGCCGAGGGTCGCGGGTTCGAGTCCCGTAATCCGCTCTTCAAAAACTCCGTAAAACGGTGCGAAAAGAGAAAAGTTAACAAGAAAGTGAAAAAAGTCAGCTAAAAATTTGCAGGGTTCAAAAAAAGTACGTACCTTTGCACCCGCAATCAAGGAGATAACCCCACGGTTTCGAACTCCAGGGTCCTTTTGGAAGGATGGGTGAGTGGCTGAAACCAGCAGTTTGCTAAACTGCCGTACGGGTTCCCGTACCGGGGGTTCGAATCCCCCTCCTTCCGCACCGTAATGGTTAGGATACAAGATTCTCAATCTTGGCATAGGGGTTCGATTCCCCTATCGACTACCAACAAAGCCCCGTAGATGCCTATCTGCAGGGCTTTTTTATGTTTCTGGGTAGCCATAGGGTCAACAATGAGGAGTTGATGCCCGTCAGCGCGCGAGACAGGCTACTTCTTTACACCGACAATCGTGGCATACGTTGGTTTCTTGCGGTGGATTTCCGTCTGAACAAAACCTGCGGCATCGAGCAGCTGTTTGAGTTGCTCAGGGGTGTAGGCAGTCATGCCTTCCACCACATAGGTCCACTTGGAATCGCTATCTACCACCTCTACCAAGATGGCGAACTTACCGCCAGGCTTCAGCACACGGTGCACCTGCTGTAGACAATGAGGGAGGTCGGGCCAGAAATACACGGTCTCTACTGCAGTCACGAGGTCGAACTGGCTATCCTCGTAAGGCAGGTTCTCTGCTGAACCCTGAACGATGAAGACCTGCTTGTCGAGAACATCGGCATTTACCTTCCTGGCTTTCGCCACGCTTTCTTCAGAGATGTCGATGCCATAGACTTGTGCTCCCCTACTCTGCTTCAGCAGTCGGCGAATAGTAAAACCTCCGCCACAGCCAACATCAAGCATGGTCCATCCGTCATGGACATCCACCTGTTTCAGTCCCCAGCTGGTCAGCGGAGCATGTGTATAATTCATGAAACTCAGCATCACACGTCCGAGTGCTCCCTTGGGTCGTGCACACTGACTGAAAAATGATTTCAAAATGTTTGCCATAATCGTTTATTTTTACCTTATTTCTTTTTGCTGCAACAGCACGATGCAAAGGTACGGCAAACAAATCAAGTGCGCAATACCTAAAAACGGGTGTTTTAAGCATTGCGCATCTGGATAAATCAACAAAAGGAGGTTAATCGGAAGTCGGTAGGTCTCCTTACTATAGTATACATGCCTACACAATTCTATCCTATTCCATTGTGATAAAGAGGTTTACCAAAAAATCAGCCTACATTTAACCTACACAAAGCCTACATTCTGCCTACATAAAACCACCTCAATTATACAGCTTGTAGTTCGCTGGGTACAGCTAATACAGCGCTGGATACAGCTAATAACGACAAAATTCTCTAGAGATTTTTTGCCGAGCACAGCTAATTTAGCCAATCCCCATCGCAATTTCTTCAAAAACCATGTAGGCTGCATGTAGGCTTTATGTAGGCTTTATGTAGGCTTTATGTATGATAATATTTTATTGAATAATTGTATTTCAATGGGTTACAACGGAAACGTGTAGGCATGTATGCTATATTGGACAATTCTGCAAATGTAGTGTACTGAATAAGTTGACAAAATTTGAGTTCAACTTATGAGTAGAAATGTAAAGAAAAGTAGAGAGGAGAGCCTTGAAATTCTCCGTGAGTAT
>OMQN01000044.1 GCA_900313235.1 uncultured Prevotellaceae bacterium
GGCCGTCTCCAGTACGTCAATAACGAGAACCGAGTGATGGGCAGCCAGCGAGCGACCGCTCTCTGTAATCAGGTTGGGGTGGGGCAGGTCGTTCTTGTTAGCAGCATCAACAAAGGTGTAGATACAGTCGTTGACATACTCCTGAATAGAGTAGTTGACAGAAGACTCGCTTGATGGCGAGCGTGTGCCGTCGTAGTCGACACCCAGTCCACCACCGCAGTCCACAAAGTCTACGTTGTAGCCCATTTTGTGCAGTTGCACATAGAACTGTGAAGCCTCGCGGAGGGCAGTCTGTATACGGCGAATCTTGGTAATTTGAGAACCGATATGGAAGTGGATAAGTCGTAGACAGTCTTTCATGTCCTTCTTCTCCAGCAGGTCCAGCGCCTCCAACAACTCGGCACTGGTCAGTCCGAATTTCGAGGCATCGCCGCCGCTCTCTTCCCATTTGCCGCTACCACTGCTGGCCAGTTTGATACGGATGCCGATATTGGGGCGTACACCTAACTTCTTAGCCTCGCGGGCAATGATATCCAACTCGTTCAGTTTCTCAACGACAATGAAGATGCGCTTGCCCATCTTCTGTGCCAACAGAGCCAGTTCGATATATGACTGGTCTTTGTAGCCGTTACAGATGATGATGCTGTCGCTCTGACACTGTACGGCGATGACCGCATGCAGCTCAGGTTTAGAACCAGCCTCAATGCCTAAGTTAAACTTCCGACCATGTGAGATGATCTCCTCTACGACGGGCTGCATCTGGTTGACCTTGATGGGGAATACCACATAGTTCTCTGACTTGTAGTCATACTCCTTGGCTGCTTTCTTAAAACAGCTCCACGTCTTCTCGATGCGGTTGTCCAGGATGTCGGGAAAGCGCAACAGCACAGGAGCCTGCACATCGCGCAGGGCCAGTTCGTCCATTACTTCACGCAGGTCTATCTGCGTGTCGTCCTTGCAGGGTGTCACATAGATGTCACCTTCTTCGTTGATGCCGAAGTAGCTGGTTCCCCAACCGTTGATGTTGTACAACTCCTTAGAGTCATCGATGGTCCATTTCTTCATTGTTTCTGTTCTTTAAGGGGCTAATAGGTTTAATAGGTCTAATGGAATTATAGGTCTAATAGGGATTTGACATGTTCCACGCTGGTGGCTATTTTGTCGTAGTTGTCAAGCACGTTGACGTCAAGGACATAACGTGCCTTCTCATAGAAAGGTGAACGCTCCTTCAGGTGTTGCGTGATATAGTCTATCAGTTCCTCCTGAGTCTTGTCTTTCAGCAGTGGGCGCTCCACCTTAGCCATGAGCAGGTGCTTGTAGAGCGTCTCTGGTGTTGCTTTCAGGTAGACGACATCGCCCTGTTGGTTCAGGTAGTCCATGTTGTCAAAGAAGCAGGGGGTGCCACCACCGCAACTGATAATGACGTTCTCGAATTCAGCCACCTCGTGCAGCATGTTATACTCTATCTGTCGGAAACCCTCCTCGCCACGCTCCGCAAATATCTGCGAGACGCTTCTGCGCATGCGGCTCTCAATATACCAGTCGAGATCGTAGAACATCATGCCCGTCTCCTTGGAGAGAGCTTTGCCAACAGTGGTCTTGCCAGACCCCATATAGCCTATCAGGATGATTCTCCTCATTTCTTTTGTTTTTCTATGATGCCCATACACTCTGTGTACGTCAGCTCAGCAGCCTTAGCGTGCAGGTTCTTCGGTATGCGATAGTTCTTGCCGTCGTAGGCCAGGTAAGGGCCATAGCGGCCATTGAGCAGCTCCAGTTTCGCATCTTCTACGAATATCTTCATGTGCTTTTGACTCTCCTGCTGGCGCTTTTCGTTGATGAGGCCAATGGCTTCATCCAGGGTGATGGCCATGGGGTCGGTACCTTTAGCCAGTGAGGTGTATTTCTTCTGATGCAGGATGTAGGGGCCAAAGCGCCCGGCACCGATAACCACGGGAGAACCCTCGAAATCGCCTAACGTACGCGGCAACTGGAACAGTTCCAGCGCTTCCTCCAAGGTTAGCGTTTCCATGCTTTTCTCGGTAGGCAACTGGGCAAACATGGGTTTTTCGGCATCCTCGGCAGAACCGATTTGTACAACTGGCCCGAAGCGACCAATCTTGACAAAGACGGGTTTGCCGCTTTTTGGGTCTTTACCCAACTGACGCTCACCGGCTTTGCGCTCCTGACGGGCATTCATGGTCTTCTCCACCGTCGGCTCGAACTTCTTATAGAATCCCTTCAACATGCCTGTCCACGACTCGGTGCCCTCGGCAATCTTATCGAAGTCCTGCTCGACCTTGGCTGTGAAGTTGTAGTCCATGATAGAGGGGAAATACTTCATGAGGAAGTCGTTGACGACGATACCGATATCTGAAGGAAGTAACTTACCCTTGTCAGAGCCTGCCATCTCCTTGCGTGTCTTCTGCGTGATTAGCTTGCCTTTCAGTGTGTCGATGGTATAGTTGCGCTCTTCGCCCTTCTTGTCACCCTTGTGCACGTATTCGCGTTGCTGGATGGTAGAGATGGTGGGGGCGTAGGTTGATGGACGGCCAATACCCAGCTCCTCCAGTTTATGAACCAAAGAAGCTTCCGTGTAGCGCTGAGGACCCTGGCTGAAACGCTCAGTAGCCTGTATCTCACGGCGGGTCAATTTCATACCTTTCTTCAATGGGGGCAGAATGTGGCTTTCCTCCTCTTGGTTCTCTTCGTCGTCGATAGACTCGCGATAGACTTTGAAGAAACCGTCGAACTTGATGACCTCTCCCTGGGCGATGAACTGCTCGTCAGTGCCACTGATAGAAATGTTGACAGTGGTCTTCTCAATCTCTGCGTCAGCCATCTGACATGCGATGGTACGTTTCCATATCAGTTCGTAAAGCTTGCGCTCCTGTGCGGTACCCTCAATCTCGGTGCGGTCCATATAGGTCGGACGGATAGCCTCGTGAGCCTCCTGGGCACCTTTCGAACTTGTGTGATACTGACGCACCTTGCTATACTCCTCGCCATAGAGCTTCGTAATCTCTTCTTTGGTGGCATTGATACATAGACCTGACAGGTTCACAGAGTCCGTACGCATGTAGGTGATCTGTCCGTGTTCATAAAGGTGCTGGGCAACCATCATCGTCTGACTGACGGTGAATCCCAACTTGCGGGCGGCCTCCTGCTGCAGTGTAGAGGTGGTGAAAGGAGGTGCAGGGGTGCGCTTCAGTGGTTTCTTGCTGACAGCGTCGACGGTATAGGTAGCGTCGACACATTTCTGCAAGAACTGCTCTACCTCTTCGTGTGTCTTTAGACGCTGTGCCAGGGTTGCCTTTACCTCTGTCTGCGAACCATCTTCATTGGTGATGGCAAAGATGCCGGCTACGCTATAGTATGCCTCGCTCTGGAAGTTTTGGATTTCACGCTCGCGCTCAACAATAAGACGCACGGCAACGCTCTGTACACGTCCTGCTGACAAGGCGGGCTTCACCTTGCGCCACAGTACTGGCGACAACTTGAAACCGACTAGACGGTCGAGCACGCGACGAGCCTGCTGAGCATTCACCAGGTTCATATCCAGATGTCGCGGTGTCTCAATGGCTTTCAGTATGGCAGGCTTGGTGATCTCGTGGAATACGATACGGTTGGTTTTCTTTTCGTCCAGTCCCAATACTTCACATAAGTGCCATGAGATGGCTTCTCCCTCGCGGTCTTCATCGGATGCGAGCCAGACCTTCTCTGCCTTCTGTGCGTTGCTTTTCAGTTCCTTGACAAGTTTTTCTTTTTCTTCAGGAATCTCGTATTCAGGTTCGAGCGTACCAGTGTCAATGCTCATCTCCTTCTTTTTTAAGTCGCGGATGTGGCCGTAGCTCGACATTACCTTATAGTCGCTGCCCAGGAACTTCTCAATCGTCTTTGCCTTGGCAGGAGACTCTACAATCACCAAATTCTTTTGCATATTTCTTATTAGCTTTATATTTTCTGAAACTGATAAGTAGACTGATGTCGACTTTCGGGCGGCAAAAGTAAGCAAAAGTTTTGGTTACACCTTATATATATAGTAGTTTTTTTATTTTCTTAACGTTTCTGTCAAAAAACGGATGACAGCATTACGGATGCTGGTGAGCCCAAACTCGGCAGGATTAACTTTGTTAATAGGTATCCAGATGGCCTCTGCAGCATCATCGGCCGCTTTCACGGTGACAGAATCGCCGTGAACACGAACAAGGAAGTCCATATCGAGGGTATGGACACCCATGCCACTGTACATGTATACATTGGGTGAAGAGAATAGATACTGGATGTCGTCAACCTTCAGGTCCGTCTCTTCCTTAATCTCGCGGCGCATACCTTCCTCAACTGTCTCGTACATGTCGCAAAAGCCACCCGGTAGGTCGAGGGTTCCTTTGGCGGGCTCCTTGGCGCGTCTGACTACCAGCAGTTCGTCGCGGTCGTTGACGATAAAGGCGGCAGTAGCAGAACACGGATTGGCATAATACGTAAAACCGCAGTCCTTGCATTTCTTGCTTTTGAAGTTGTTGACCTCAAAATGACTGCTGCCACATACGGGGCAGTATCTGAATATCTCTAAAGGATGCTCCATCACCAATTGTCTGTTCTAAAGGGGAATAAAGGAAGGTTTCCGCCGTTTTTGACATTGCCTAACTGGAAGTTCTTGAAACAGTAGCGTACCGCTACAGGTTTCTTGACGTGAGGAGAAGTGATGGCAATGGCCTCGTCCCAGTAGCCGCCACCTGTCTGCCAGAAATGCTTAGCTTCGGCTGGATAGAACACGCGGTCCTCTCCGGCCACCTCAAAGCCCTGCATCTGCTCAAAAGGAGCGTCGCACCAGTAGTTGTCCTGGGTGTGGATGAAGACGGTGTCGTTCTTGATGGTCATATCCTTGTAGGACGAGCTCTTGTACTGAATGGTCTCGTAGCCGTAGTCCCGATTCAGTGCGGTGAAGGCCAGACGTTCGCCTACGCCTTGTTTCTGGGCAGGGTGTATCTGGGAGTACTCATAAGGATAGACGAGGTCGTTGGTGCATACCAGCGAACTGTTGGGAATCTGCTGCGCGGCCTTGAACTGCTGTTCGCGTAACAGGGCACCACTGATGGCATTGACGTTGCCGTCATCATACGCCCAAGGAGCTATCTGTACGAAGTAGAAAGGAATCTCGCCGAGTTTGAACTGACTACGCCACTGTTCCACCAAAAGTTTCAACCGCTGTGAGTACTGGTCGCCAGGATCACCCACATTCGAGCAGCCCTGATAGTAGATGATGCCTTTTACAGTATAGTTCAAGATGGGGTTGAAAGTACCGTTTCCCCACAAGAGTGAACGATGATAATCCCACTCCGGCCATTTTTGACAGATAGCCACCGAGTCTGTAGGGTCGCTGGTGTATTTCTCCAGGTTCTCCTTCGTCAGCCAGCTTTCCACACGCGTTCCTCCTTTGTTAGCCTCGATGATACCGACGGGAATGTCGAGGGTGCGACTCAACAGACGGGCAAAGAAATAACCAGTAGCAGAGAACTCTCCAACCGTCTTGGGTGAGCAAGGGCGCCATTCGCAGTTGGCATCATCCAGCGGCTTGCTACTCATAATGCTGGGAATTTTAAGACTGCGCACACCCTTGGAGTTGACAGCATCCACCACATGGTGGTTGTAGTCCTTGACAGGACACATGCCAAAGCCCTTGACAGGCATCTCCATGTTCGACTGTCCTGCGCAGACCCATACTTCGCCGGCAAGTACATTATTGATGGTGACCTTTCCGTCACCGTCATCAAATGTGATGCTTAATGGTTCGTAAGAGGCCTTGGGCGACTGTACCGCCAATAGCCAACGACCCTGTTTGTCAGCTTTGACCTCTGCCTTCTGACCGGACCACGAAACTGTTGCTGTCACCTTCTTGCCGGCCTTTGTCCAGCCCCACAGTCGTACGTCGGTCTGCTGCTGAATCACCATGTTGTCACTAATCATGTGGGGCAGGCGCACCTTGGCCTGCACGGCTGTGGCTGCAGCCACAAACATTGCAAAGAATAGTACTTTCTTATTCATAGTTTTCTGGTAGTATTTCTATTTGTGACGCAAAGGTAGCTTAAAACGTAGAAAAAAACAAATAAAAACAATGAAAATTTGGTCATGTCACGGAAAAAGTGTACATTTGTCAACTGATTACGCGATACGCTACGACACAACGAAACCAATAAACAATGATATGAGTATGAAACGACTTATTATTCTGGGCTTGACGGCCTTACTAACAACTACAATGACAACGACAATGAAAGCTCAAACTCCTCAACTGCGTGCTGATAATATCGACGAGGTATTGCAGGCGATGACTCTGGAAGAGAAAGCCAAACTATTGGTGGGTGGCGCTAACAACTTCTTCGGCACGAGTGCCGTGGTGGGTGGCGAAGCTGACCTCGTAGCAGGTGCTGCCGGCACATCACCAGCTATTCCGCGTCTGGGCATTCCTGCCACCGTGTTGACCGATGGTCCTGCCGGTGTGCGTATTGACCCCACTCGTAAGGGTACCAGCCAGACTTACTATGCTACTGCATTCCCTATCGGTACCTGTCTGGCATCTACATGGAACACAGAACTGGTGAAGAAGGTCGGTGAGGCCATTGGTAACGAGACAAAGGAATACCGTTGCGACGTCATTCTCGGCCCAGGTATGAACCTGCATCGCAATCCATTGTGTGGCCGTAACTTCGAATACTACAGCGAGGATCCTTTGTTGACTGGTAAGATTGCCGCCGCCTATATCCAAGGTGTTCAGAGTCAGGGAGCGGGTGTATCTGCCAAGCATTTTGCTGTCAATTCGCAGGAGACCGACCGTATCACCGTCGACGAGCGTGTCAGTCAGCGCGCTGCTCGCGAGATATACCTGCGTGGCTTTGAGATAGCTGTTCGCGAGAGTACCCCTTGGACCATCATGGCATCTTATAATAAGGTGAATGGTCAGTTTTCGATGGGTAACCACGACCTGCTGACCAAGATTTTGCGCGATGACTGGGGATATAAAGGTATCGTGATGACCGACTGGATAGGTATCCGTGAAGGATTGCCCACTATTGCCGAGGTGCATGCTGGCAACGACCTCATGGAACCTGGACAGCCTGCACAGGTTCAGGAAATCATTGCAGGCGTGAAAAGTGGTAAACTCGCGATGGCTGATGTCGACCGCAACGTTCGTCGCATGCTGGAATATATCGTCAAGACGCCTAGCTTCAACCACTATCCTGCTACCAACAAACCCGATTTGGAGGCGCATGCCCTGATAACGCGTCAGAGTGCTACTGAAGGTATCGTACTGCTGAAGAACAATGGCGTGCTGCCTTGGAAGTCAGGTGCCATCAAGACAGTAGCGCTCTTTGGTGAGAATTCTTATGATTTCCTCAGTGGTGGTACAGGCTCTGGTTGTGTACATCCCCCCTATGTTGTTGATATGCTTCAGGGTCTGAAGAATATCGGCATCCAGGCATCGCCTACGCTGACGGAGATATACCGTAAATATATTGAATATGCCCGTGTGAAGTTCCAGGCCGAGCGTCACCCTGCCAAGTGGTTCCAGACGGAGATGATGGGTCAGCAGAAGTATCCGGAAATAGGATTTTCGTCCATTGCCGTCAACAAAGAGGTAAACGCTGCCGATGCCGCTATTATCACCATTGGCCGTCAGGCTGGTGAGGGTATCGACCGCGACATCGAGACCGAGTTTAACCTGATTCCCGAAGAACGTGCTCTCATCACTGACGTGTGCAACGCCTTCCATGCAGCAGGCAAACCCGTCATCGTCATTATCAATAGTGGTTCGGTCATTGAGACCGCATCGTGGAGCGGCTACCCTGACGCTATCCTCTGTGCTTGGCAACCTGGCGAGGAAGGCGGCAATTCTATCGCTGACATCCTGACAGGTAAGGTGAATCCTTCAGCCAAGCTCACCATGACATGGCCTATCGCCGCTACAGACCATGCCTCGACAAAGAATTTCCCAGGCAACCTTGATGCCTATAGCTTTGAGATGATGGTAGGCAACAAGATGCCTATTCCTGGACATACCTATACCAATCACGAGGAGGACATCTATGTGGGTTACCGCTTCTTCGACACCTTCAATCGTGAGGTGGCCTATCCCTTCGGCTATGGTCTTAGCTATACCACCTTTGAACTCACGAAGCCAACAGTAAAGAGCCGTGGTAATCTGGTGGATATCACCGTTACCGTGAAGAATACTGGTAGCGTAGCAGGTAAGGAGGTCGTCCAGGTCTATGTACAGGCACCCAAGGGTAAGCTTGAGAAGCCTGCCCAGGAGTTGAAGGCCTTTGCTAAGACCCGTGAGTTGAAACCCGGTGAGAGCCAGACGCTGACCATGAGTCTCTTGCTTCGTGACCTGGCCAGCTTTGATGAGGCTGCCTCACAGTGGCTGACAGAGGCAGGAACCTATACCTTCCGCATCGGTTTTTCCAGCCGTGACATCAAGGCTACCCTGCCCGTGGCATTGAAGGAATATACGGAGAAGACCTCCCAGGCACTTGCTCCGCAGCAGCCTCTCAAACTGTTAAAGCAATAAATCACTATCATGAAGCAACTGATATTATCATTATTTACCATCATGGCCACCATCAGCATCAGTGCTGAAGATGGTCACCAGTTATGGCTACGTTATCAGCCCGTCAACAAAGCACAGGTGGTCTGCGACAGCAAGTCGCCCACCATAGACATTGCCAAACAGGAATTAGAGACCTACTATCCTGGTGCCCGCATTGCGCTGAAGCTTGACGCGACGATGCCCGACGACGATGGCTATCGCTTTGATGGCAGCACGCTCTCAGCCCGTCGTGAGGCCGGTCTGCTGTATGGCGCCTATGCTTTGTTGCGTGGTGACACCAATATGGAGACACACCCCATGTACGACCTGCGACTGCTGAACCATTGGGACAACCTCGATGGTAGTATCGAGCGTGGCTATGCCGGCGAGAGCATCTTCTGGAAACAGGAGAATAAGCAACTTGTCACTTTCGACTCTCAGCTGATTCGTGAGTATGCTCGTGCCAATGCTTCTATCGGCATCAACGGTACGGTGCTGAACAATGTCAATGCATCGCCCAAGATGCTGACAGCCCCTTATCTGAAAGAGGTGAAGAAGATTGCCGATATCCTGCGCCCCTATGGCATCAAAGTGTATCTGAGCATCAATTTCGCCACACCGATGGCACTGAAAGAGACCGTGACGGCCGATCCTCTGGACAAGTCGGTGGCTAAATGGTGGAAGAAGAAAGTCAAGGAGATTTACCGACTCATCCCAGACTTTGGCGGTTTTTTGGTAAAGGCCAACAGTGAGGGACAGCCTGGCCCAGGTGACTATAAACGTAGTCATGCCGACGGTGCCAACATGCTGGCTGATGCGCTGAAGCCTTACAAGGGCATCGTCATGTGGCGTTGTTTCGTCTATGGTGCCAACCACAAGGGCGAAGACCGTGTGAAGCAGGCTGTGTCGGAGTTCAAACCCCTGGACGGTCAGTTCCGCGACAATGTTATTCTGCAGACCAAGAACGGTCCGTTGGACTTCCAGCCCCGCGAACCGTACAGTCCTATCTTCGACCAGATCAAACAGACACCTAACATGGTAGAGTTGCAGATTACCCAGGAGTATCTCGGTCAGTCGCGCCACCTGGTCTATCTGGCACCCATGTGGAAAGAGTTCTTCTCACAGGTTAACCCCAGGAGTTTGAGAGGTATTGCTGGCGTAGCCAATATCGGACTAGACCGCAACTGGTGTGGTCACCACTTCTCGCAGGCCAACTGGTATGCCTTTGGCCGTCTTGCGTGGAACCCCACACTGGGTAGTGACAAGATTGCCCGCGAATGGCTCCAGCAGACCTTCACAACCAATGCCGACTTCGTCAAACAGATGACAGCCATCATGGAGGAGAGCCGCGAGCTCTGTGTCAAATACATGATGCCACTGGGTCTGCATCACATCTTTAAGTTCGACCACCACTACGGTCCCGAACCCGATGGTTTCATTGCCAGCTATCCGCTGGAGTGGTGTCCCGTCTACTACCACAAGGCCGACAAGCAGGGTGTAGGTTTTGACCGCTCGTCAAAGGGCACCGATGCTGTCAGCCAGTATCGCAAGGAGGTTGCTCGCAAGTATGACAACATCGCTACCTGTCCGGAGAACCTGTTGCTCTGGTTCCACCATGTGCCTTGGGACTATAAGATGAAAGACGGTTCCACATTGTGGGAGCGGATGCAGTTAGAGTATCATGAAGGTGTCATTGGCGTGGAGGCCATGCAGGCCATTTGGCGCTACAAGATGCGCCACTATGTTGACGAGCAGCGCTGGCGCGAAGTTGACGAGCGCCTGCAGCACCAGGTAGAGAATGCCCGTGAGTGGCGCGACGTCTGCCTCAAGTATTTCGGACAATTTGCAAATGGAAAATAGGATGATAAGAAGACTTTTTGCCATCGGTTGCTGTCTGATGGCACTGACCGTTAGTGGAAAAGAGGTTACTGTCAAGTCGCCGGATGGCAAGATGGCTGTGACCGTAGAGGACGAACAAGGATTGCTGAGCTATCATGTCAGCTATATGGGACAGACCATGCTTAAGCCGTCTGCGCTGGGGCTGAAGACCGACATTGGCGACTTCACCCGTGGCATGTCTTTCAAGGAGGTGAAGGAGAGTCAGATAGACAAGACGTACACGATGACGCGTACCAAGGCGTCGTCGGCTCATTATGTGGCTCGTCAGGCTGACATTACCTATGTCAATAGTGAGGGACTGCCGTTAGTTGTCACCTTCTGTGTGTCCAACAACGATATCGCCTATCGCTATAGTCTTCAGGCTAAAGAGGACGGTAGTCGACTGAGTGCTGTCATCTATTACGAGGCGTCGTCATTCAATTTTCCCGAGGGTACGAAGACCTTCCTGACACCGCAGAGTCTGCCGATGGTAGGTTGGCAGCGTACCAAACCCTCTTATGAGGAGGACTACAAGGCCGATGCCTCCATGACAGAGCGTTCCGCCTTTGGCGAAGGCTTTACCTTCCCCTGTCTGTTCAAAGTACCCTCTGGTTGGGTACTCGTCAGTGAGACAGGTGTGGGCTCCAACTACTGCGCCAGTCATCTGAGTGACTACGAGGCACATAACGGCTATACCATCGCCTTCCCCAATATCGGTGAGATGCAAGGTCTGGGTAGTCCATCGGCAGGCATCCCCTTGCCGGGTAGCACACCGTGGCGCACCATCACCCTGGGTACCACGCTGAAGCCTATTGTAGAGACCACCATCCCTTATGATGTGGTAGAACCACTCTATGAGCCCTCTCGGGACTATAAGCCGGGCCGTTATACGTGGAGCTGGCTCATCTGGCAGGATGAGAGTGTCAACTACGACGATCAGGTGAAGATGATAGACCTGTCAGCCGCCATGGGTTATGAGTATGTGCTGGTGGACAACTGGTGGGATAAGCAGATTGGGCGCGACCGCATTGTCGAGTTGAACCGCTATGCTAATAGCAAAGGTGTCAAATTGCTGTTGTGGTATAATAGCAATGGCTATGCCAACGATGCACCACAGACGCCCAAGCACTGCATGAATACGGCGCTGGCTCGCAACCGCGAGATGGCATGGCTCCAGAAGTTGGGCATTGCCGGTATCAAAGTCGACTTCCTGGGCAGTGACAAGCAGGAGTCGATGAAGCTCTATGAGGACATCCTTGCCGATGCCAACCGCTATGGCTTGCAGGTGGTGTTCCACGGATGTACCATTCCACGTGGCTGGGAACGTATGTATCCCAACTATGTCGCTTCGGAGGCAGCTCTGGCTTCAGAGAACATCATGTTCAGTGAGAGTCATGCCAAGACAGAGGGTTTCGAACTCACTATGCATCCCTTTGCACGCAATGCCATAGGTTCTTTCGACTGGGGCGGTATCATCATGAACCACCATATCAGTCGCGACAACAAAAGTCGTCACCGTCGTTATACGACAGATATCTTTGAGATGGCTACTGGTATTGTTTTGCAGACCAGCGTCAACTGTGTGGCGATGTACCCCAACAACCTGCAGGATATTCCCCAGTTTGAAATCGACTTCCTCAAACAGCTGCCTACCACATGGGACGAGGTGCGTTTCCTCGACGGCTATCCTACCAAATATGTGGTGTTGGCACGACGCACGGGCAACAAGTGGTTTGTCGCTGGTCTGAATGGTACTCAGCAGGTGAAGACCCTGCAACTGTCATTGCCTATGTTTGCGGGCCAGACGGTGCAGTGCTATATTGACCAGCCTGGCAAGAAGAAAGGCATGTCCAGCACACCCGTGCTGAAGACCCTCAAGGTAGATAAGAAAGGTATCGTGAAGGTAGCGATGCAGCCCATGGGTGGACTGATTATTACTCGCTGAAGCAGGCAAGCCTGCTTACTAATATTCAAAATTTAGCGACAGCTGGCCGTCGCCCAGCATGTTAAATGATTTACGGTGGTATGGCGTAATGCCATACTGCCGTATTGCTTCTCTATGCTTCTTGGTGGGATAGCCCTTGTTTGACAGCCAGTCGTATTGTGGATATTCCTCAGCCAGCAGGTCCATATAGTCGTCGCGGTAGGTCTTGGCGAGGATGGAGGCAGCGGCAATAGACAGATATTTGCCATCACCCTTGACGATGGTGGTGTGGGGGAGAACCTCCCCCCGTCCCCCTTCAAAGAGAGGGGGAGCATACGGCTTGAAGCGGTTGCCGTCAACGATGATGGCCTCGGGGCGTATCGTCAGTTGATCCAGTGCGCGGTGCATGGCGAGAATAGAGGCGTTGAGGATGTTGATGCGGTCTATCTCCTCGGGGGTGACAACACCCACCGCCCATGCCACGGCGTCGCGCTGGATAATTTCGCGCAGCTGCTTGCGACGGCGGTCGGTCAACTGTTTGGAGTCGTTGAGCTCGTCGTTCTGATAGTCTTCTGGGAAAATGACGGCAGCAGCATACACGCTGCCCGCCAGACAGCCACGGCCTGCCTCGTCGCAGCCCGCCTCAACCTTTCCGGTATAATAATGACTGGTTAGCATGGCATTCTAATCTTTAGCGGGACGCATCCACAAATGCAACTGGTAGAGGGCAGGAAGAAATATCAGCAGTGAGAACCCCAGTGCCATATAGACATGCTGCTCTGAACCCTTGAAGATGTCGATAAGTTTCATGTCAGGGTCAGGGTAGAGTGCATACATGACATAGGCGACACTGTTGTTGGCCCAGTGGTAGGCCACACCCGGCAGAATGGAGCCTGTGCGGTAGTACATCCAGCCCAACAAGAGTCCGATGAGAAAGGCATGAGGCATCTGGGCTGGGTTCATGTGTACCAAGGCAAAGAACAGGGCGGAGAGGGCGATGGCTGCCCATGCAGAGAGCTTTTCCGACTTCAACAGTTCCTTGAGGATAGCCCCACGCAGTACGATTTCCTCGCTCAGCGGGGCCATCAGACCAATGACGAAATAGCCCCATGGTGTAGCCATGATGGTGCCAAACTGCTGTTCGGCAAAGTTGGGCAGTTCGGGCATCTGTTCTTGTATCCATGCCGAGGGGATAATGGCTCCCAATGCTGCCACGACACTCCAGGCAAGTACCGTCCAGGGACGTGTGCGTAACCACTTGGGCGACAGCTCTGCATAGCGCGTCCATAGGAATATGACGATGGTTACCAAGCCAACCACGCCAGTTGTCGTGATGAGCATAGCTGCTGTCTGGTCGCTGTTGCCTTGGATGAGGTTCCACAAGGAGGTTACAATGGCACCGCCTACGAGTTGGATGCCAATAAAGATAAGTAGATAACTAAGTGCTTTCTTCATGCTAATAATTTTTCTGCCGCAATGGCGTCTTGTTGTAGTTGTTCTTTTAGGGCTTCTGCGCTGTCGAAGCGTCGTTCGACGCGCAGACGATCCACGAAGGCCACCTCTAACTGATGGCCGTAGAGGTCTTCGTTGAGGTGGAAGACGTTGACCTCCAGAGTCTGGCGCTGTCCGTCGAAGGTGGGACGCGTGCCGATATTCATCATGCCGTGTTTCCACTGGCTGTCGTGTGGCAGACGAATCTTCACAGCATAGACTCCTGTAGCGGGAATCAGTTGACACTGGTCGTCCACCACGATATTGGCGGTAGGAAATCCCAGCTGCGTACCTATGTGTTCTCCGTGTTCCACTCGTCCTGATATGATGTAGGGATGGCCGAGAAGTTCGTTGGCCTCTCTGATGTTGCCATTTGTAATCAGTTCTCTGATGAGTGAGCTGCTAACACAGCTTCCCTCTCTCTTGGAGGGGGCTGGGGGGAGACTCTTCACCTCTATGTCCAACTCCTTGCCGTAGCGGACATATTCATCGAAACCTTCCATGCGGTTATGGCCAAAGCGATTGTCATACCCCGTCAGCAACACCTTGACGCCATACTGGTCGCGTAGCACTTGCTGCATAAACTGGCGGGCCGTCATTTGCTTGAGGTCATCGTCGAATGTTAGCACCTCTATGCGGTCAATGCCTGTATTTGCCAACAGACTGCGCTTCTGCACGAGTGGTGTCAGCGTCTGCGGTCCTGTCTTGTCAAAGGTGATGGCCATAGACAGCAGACCGCGCTGACGTGCCTCGTCGACGACGTGCTGCAAGACGAACTGGTGGCCGCGATGCACACCGTCGAACATGCCTATGGTTGCTACATATCCTATCTTTTGCATAATCGTTCAATCCATCTGTATATCTCGCCAACCCACAGCACCAGCGAGGTGCCGCAGATGATGGCTGCCCAAGTCTCGAAGGGTAGGGGAACGGTGCGGAACAGTCTGCCACCAAAGGTAACAATCAGCCACTGGCCAACCACGACGATGAGCAATACGAATAAGAAGCCCCTACATGCCCATATCCTGCGGAAGGCAGAATGACAGGAACCCAGCATGCGGGCATTGAAAAGATTCCACCACTGTAACATCACAAAGATGGTGAAAAAGACGGTGAGGTCTGTCTCGCTTATCCCCGTCTGACGTTCGAAGTGCCATAGCAGTGCGAAGGATGCCACAAAGAACAGTCCGCCTATAGCCAGAATGCCTCGCATCATGGGGCGTGTGATGATAAAGGCGTCGCTGGCGCGTGGTTTCTCCTCCATCACCTCGCGCGAGGGAGGTAAGAAAGCCAGTGCCATGGCTGCCAGTGTGTCCATAATCAAGTTTACCCACAGTATCTGGGTGATGGTCAGCGGCATCTCCGTACCGATGAACCCGCCAAAGAGCACCAGCAGTAGGGCGGCTACGTTGACGATGAGTTGGAAGAAGATGAAACGCTGGATGTTCTTGTATAGCGAACGTCCCCACATGACAGCATGGACGATGCTGTTGAACGAGTCGTCAATCAGCGTGATGTCGCTGGCCTGCTTGGCAACACTGGTACCTGAGCCTAACGATAGTCCTACATGGGCACGGTTCAGGGCAGGGGCATCGTTGGTACCGTCGCCAGTGACAGCTACCACTTCGCCACGCTGTTGCAGCAGACTGACCAGACGCTGCTTGTCGGTAGGACGGGCACGCGACATCACCTTCAGGTCCTTGACACGCTCTAAGGCTTCTTCGTCGCTCAGTGCTGCAAACTCTGCACCCGTAATGCATTTATCATTTATCTTTTCTCCTTCCTCAGTGAGGGAGTCAACGACTCCCGTTAGGCGAGCTATCTCCATTGCTGTAGCCATGGTGTCGCCAGTGACTATCTTGACGTCGATGCCAGCCTGGTTACACTGGCGGATGGCTGCCGGCACTTCCTTGCGCAGTGGGTCGCTGATGGAAAAGATAGCCAGCAGTTGGTCGTCCTGGGCTACTGCCAACGTACGCATGGCGTGGTTCTGCCAGTCCAGCAACTGTTGCTCCAACTCGCGACGCTCGTCGTCCGACAGCGTACAGCGAGCCATGATAACCTCTGGTGCACCTTTTATATATAAGGTGTCGCCAACAGTGGTCGACATGTACTTCCGTTCTGTTGAGAATGGTTCACGGGCTGTGATGGTATGTTCCTCGCGCAACTGCTGATAGTCTGCACCCTGCTCCATCATCCAGCGCAGCAGTGCCTGTTCTGTGGGGTTGCCCACATTGTGCGTTGCCGTGGTGTTCAGTGCAATGGCTTTGTAGAGGTCTGAGGTCTGAGGACTGAGGTCTGAACTTCTTCCGTCTCCCATCAGACATCTGACATCGTTTACCGTCATCCTGTTCTCCGTCAGCGTACCTGTCTTGTCTGTACAGATGACGGTGACTGCACCCATTGTCTCCGAGGCCTGCAACTTGCGCACCAGATTATTGCTTTTCAGCATGCGGCGCATGTTCAGTGCCAATGCTAAGGTGACGGCCATCGGCAGTCCCTCTGGTACGGCCATCACTATCAGCGTAACGGCCATCATGAAGTAGCGCAACACAACCTCTACCATCGACAGGTAGTCGGCAGTATGCCACAGTGCATTGGTCAGCAAGTCGTGGATTAGGAAGATGAAGAAAACTGCTGTCGACAAGCCGATGCCTACCTTGCTGATGAGCTTGGCCAACTTGTCCAGTTGAATGTTTAGCGGGGTCTTTACTCCCGTCAGTTCAGTGGCCTGACGGGCCACATGACCTATCTCCGTCTCGTCACCTACGGCCGTCACTACATAGCGGCCAGTACCGCTCATCACCATTGACGAGCGCAACAGCATATCCTTTGGGTACGCTTCCTCTGAGTCTCCCCTCTCTTTGGAGGAGGATAGGGGGAGGCTTTTATTGGTTATCGGCTCACCTGTCAGACTTGACTCGTCGACCTGCAGGTCTGTAGACTCAAACAGATGTCCGTCAGCAGGCACCTCGTCACCAGTCTCTACAATGACGACATCGTCCACCACCACTTCGCGCCGTGGTATTTCCACCACCTTTCCCTCGCGGACTACCTTGACGGGTTGTTCTTCGCCCAGTTGGGTGAGCACATCAAACTTACGGGCAGCATCGCGTTCAAAAAAGAAACCTACGGTAGTGGCAAGGATGATGGCAAAGATGATACCCAGTGTCTCTATAAAGTCCTGCTTGACAAAGGCCAGCACCAGTGAGACCATAGCGGCAACCAGCAGGATGCGAATCATGGGATCTTGGTATTTTTCGAAATAAAGATGCCACATCGATTGTCTGCGAGGTGGCGTAAGTACATTCTCGCCATGTTCAAGGCGGCTTCTCTCCACCTCAATGGCTGTTAGTCCTTCCCTTTTTATTTCCATATCGCCTGCAAAGTTACGATAAAATGTTAAAAACGGCTAATTATTTAATGTTTAATGTTTAATCTTTAATCTTTTTTGTACCTTTGCAGCCGCAAAAGCTTATTTTGCTCGGACTTGTAGCTCAGTTGGTTAGAGCAACAGACTCATAATCTGGAGGTCCCAGGTTCAAGCCCTGGCTGGTCCACACTGAAAATCAGCAACTTACGA